>DASULL010000054.1:0-4197 GCA_036278215.1 Gammaproteobacteria bacterium
GGGCTGCGACATGGATTTTTCCGTTTATCTGCCGCCCCAGGCGGAGCAGGGGCGGGTGCCGGTGCTGTACTGGTTGTCAGGGCTGACCTGCACTGATCTGAACTTTGTCGAGAAAGCCGGCGCGCAGCGCTATGCCGCTGAATTAGGGGTGGCCATCGTCTGTCCCGACACCAGCCCGCGCGGCTTCGATAAGCCCGGCGAGCACGACAATTACGATTTGGGGAGCGGCGCCGGCTTTTACGTCAACGCCACCGAGGAACCGTGGGCGCCGCACTATCGGATGTATGACTACGTCGTAAGCGAGCTGCCGACGTTGCTCGGGAACAGCGATCTGCCGCTTGACGGCAGTCGCTGTGGTATCAGTGGACACTCCATGGGTGGCCATGGTGCGCTGGTCATTGCCTTGCGCAACCCCGGCCGCTACCGTTCGGTATCGGCTTTTGCGCCGATCGTTGCGCCCAGTCAGGTGCCTTGGGGCGAAAAGGCCTTCAGCGCCTACTTGGGCAACGACCGCAGCCAGTGGTTGGCGTACGATGCCTGCGCCCTGATCGGGCAGGCCGGCGAGCGCTTGCCGCTGCTGATCGATCAGGGCGAAGCCGATGAATTTCTGGCCGAGCAGCTGCGGCCGGAACTGCTCGAGGCCGCCTGCGCGGCGGCCGGGCATCCGCTGACGCTGCGTCGCCACGCCGGCTACGATCACAGCTATTACTTCATCGCCACCTTTATCGGCGATCATCTGCGGCACCATGCCCGCGCCTTAGCCGCCGGCTGAGCCGGATCATCAACATCAGGAGTCATTGCATGCCCGATACTGCCCGCAGCCTGCTGCAGCGCTACTACGACGCTTTCAACGCTCAGGACATGGATGCGTTTCTGGAGTTGCTCACCGACGATGTCGTCCACGACATCAACCAGGGCAGGCGGGAGGAAGGCAAGGAGGCTTTCGCTGCCTTCATGGCGAAGATGAACCGCAGTTACCGCGAGCAGATCACCGATCTGGTGATTCTGACCGAGCCGTCCGGCAAGCGGGCGGCGGCCGAATTCACCGTGCTCGGCACTTACTTGGCGACCGACGAAGGGCTGCCGCCCGCCAAAGGCCAAACTTACCGCTTGCCGGCTGGAGCCTTTTTCGAGATCGTCGACGGCAAGATCGCCCGCGTCAGCAACTACTACAACCTCGAGGACTGGCTGGTCCAGGTACGGACCTAAAGCGCGTTCCGGCACAGCAAGCCAGATCCAACCTCAAGCAAACGGCCAGGCACAACGCGTGCCTGGCCGTTTGCTGTTTAAATCCTTTGCCGGCCACCCAATATCGATTGGTCCAGCGCACTAAGAGTTACTAACACAGTTTCATGCGCCAGGATTCGCCACAGCCGGTACTGTCGGTCTGGGACGCGGTTGCGCTTATTGTCGGCATAGTCGTCGGTGCCGGCATCTTCAAGACGCCGGCCCTGGTCGCGGCTAATGCCGGCGGCGAGTCATTCATCCTGCTGACCTGGCTGCTGGGCGGTGCCATCTCTTTGGTCGGCGCACTCTGCTACGCGGAGCTGGCGACGGCTCATCCGCATCCAGGCGGCGAATACCATTTTCTGTTTCGGGCCTACGGCCGCGGCACTGGTTTTTTGTTCGCCTGGACCCGTCTTATGGTCATGCAGACTGGCAGCATTGCGCTGCTAGCCTTTGTTTTTGGAGACTATTTTCAGCAGATTCTGCCACTGGCCGGCGGTTCGCCAGTGTATGCCGCTCTTGCGGTGGCGGTCTTTACCGGCTTGAACGTCGCCGGTCTGCGCAGCAGCTTCAGCGCGCAGCGCTTGCTTGCCGTTGCGACTGTAGTGGGCGTGCTGGCGCTGGCCATGGCGGGGCTGCTGCTGGGCGCGAAGCCCGTAGCGCTTGGCCAGGCACTGGTAGCGCCATCGGCGGATGGCCTGGGCATGGCGATGGTGTTCGTGCTGCTGACTTTCGGCGGTTGGAATGAGGCGGCTTATGTTTCCGCCGAGCTGCGCGACGGGCCCCGTAACATGGTACGGGCCCTGCTGGTCAGCATAACTACGATCACAGTGCTTTATCTGCTGGTAAATCTCGCCTATTTACGGGTACTTGGCCATCTCTCCTTACAAAGCGCAGAGGCGCCGGGCAGCGCGCTGATGTATGCCTTGTTCGGGCCCACCGGCGCCGCCTTGGTGAGCGCGCTGGTTGCGGTCGTTGCGCTGGCCTCGTTGAACGTAACCATTCTTACCGGCGCGCGTAGCAGCTTTGCGCTGGCGCGCGACTTCCGGCTGTTCCGCTGGCTGGACTACTGGCATGCAGGGACGGGTACGCCGCTTACCGCGTTGCTGGCGCAGGGTGCTATCGCCTTGCTGCTGGTGCTGCTCGGCGCCCTGACCCGGAATGGCTTCGAAACCATGGTCGAATACATATCGCCGGTGTTCTGGCTGTTCTTTCTGCTGACCGGGCTGTCGCTGTTTGTACTGCGTCGGCGTGAGCCGGAGGCGCCGCGGCCGTTTCGCGTGCCCGGCTATCCGCTGACACCGCTCCTGTTCTGCGCCAGCTGCGCCTTATTGCTGTATTCCAGCATCAGCTATACCGGCGTGGGAGCGTTGGTTGGAGTGGCGGTGCTGAGCGCCGGTGTTCCGCTGATGCTCCTGGCGAGTGCGGTGGAAAAGAGGCATAGCGATTCGCAACCATAGGCAAGGAGGCCGACATGGGATTTAAACCGGCGTTTACCGCCACTTGGCTGGCATCACTGTTGATCGCCGTAATGAATCCAACGCATGCCCAGCTCGATCCGAAGCTGGATGTGCCCTATGTGCCGACCAGGGAAGTTGTGGTCCAGGCCATGCTGGATGTCGGGCAGGTAAGCAGCAGCGACCTGCTGTACGACCTCGGCTCCGGCGATGGCCGCATTGTTGTCACCGCTGCGAAGGAACGTGGCACGCGGGGTGTGGGGGTCGATCTCGATCCACAGCGGGTGCGGGAAGCCAAGGCGAATGCCAAGCAGGCCGGGGTTGAGGACAAGGTGACGTTTATCGAGGGGAATCTGTTCGAAACCGATTTCAGCAAGGCAACCGTAGTGACGATGTACCTGCTGCCGGCGGTCAACTTGCAGCTGCGGCCGCGCATCCTCAGTGACTTGCGGCCGGGCACACGAATCGTTTCTCACTCTTTCGATATGGGCGATTGGCAGCCGGACCAGCAAGCCCAGATCAGCGGTTCCTATGTTTATTTGTGGATAGTGCCAGCCCCGGTCGCGGGCACGTGGCAGTGGCGTACAGCCGACGGCAAGGATTACCGGCTGGAGCTGGCACAACAGTTCCAGCAAGTCAGCGGTAAAGCCTGGATAGATGGTCGCCCCGCTCAGCTACAGGCCGCAGAGCTGACTGGCGATCAGTTGCGGCTGACAGTGCAGGCTGACGATACAGCGGCACCGGCCAGTTTTTCCGCGCGTTATATCGATGGGCGGCTGGTCGGGATACCTGATGGTGCGCAAGCGACCGCGGCTGCGCAGCAAGTGGTCTGGGAAAAGGTAGGTGGCGGGGCGGGTTAGGTCGGGAGGTGCGGAGCGCCGAGCCGCCAAGTTAGCCTTGCAGTTGCTGAAAAAGCCGCCAGAAAAGAATGATGTACAGGCACTTGCGGCAACAATGGTTGTCATCGTTCACTCTGCTTTTCCTGTTCGTCGCTCCGGCGGACGGCCGGGTCGAGCAGTTGGTGCGGATTGGCTTCATCGGCCAACGGCAGGAGCCGGTCGCGCCGGTCAGCCTGCTGGATGAGCGGGTGACCGACGACGGCTTGCAAGGTGCGCGGCTGGCGATCATCGATAACAACACCACCGGCCGTTTTCTCGGCCAGCGTTTCGTGCTGGACGAGCGCGTGTTGGCGGCGGACGAGGATCCGCTGCCGGCGGCGCGGTCCCTGGCGGCAGAAGGAGTACGTCATATCGTCGTGCACCTGCCGGCCGCGCAGCTGCGCCGGCTGGCGGCGGCGCCGGAACTGGCGCAGTTGACCCTGTTGAACAGCCGGGCGCCGGACGACGCGCTGCGTAATGAAGAGTGCACTGGCAACGTACTGCACACCGTCCCCAGCCGAGCAATGCAGGCCGATGCGCTGGCCCAGTACTTGGTGTGGAAGCGTTGGTCGCGCTGGTTTCTGCTGATCGGCCGGCAGCCGGCGGACGAGGCCTATGCCGAGGCCGTGCGCCGT
>DASULL010000055.1:0-3442 GCA_036278215.1 Gammaproteobacteria bacterium
AGACCGACCACTCCGGCGCCTATGACGACGCAATCCACCCTCTCCAAACCCGAAGCCTCCTGAACTTGCCGACCACGAAGTATGCCGCGCTTTGCCGCTGGCAGGATGGAAATTCCGTCTCTAAGTTTCGGGAGCACGGGCTTGAACAAGGCGCTCCAGCCGACCGCGCTCTGGGCGGCGCTGAGCTTCAGTGTTAAGCGCCCCGATAAACCTCATTTACCGCCGCAGCAGCCGGCGCAGGGTGGGGAGGCTGTGGGTGTTGAGGACGTTCTTGGCTTCCACCCAGCCGCGGCGGGCTTGAGCGACGCCGAAGCGCATGTTGTCGAGCTGGGCGGTACTGTGCGCATCGGTGGAGATGACCAGCTTGACTCCCATTTCCCTGGCCAGCCGGCAATGGACATCGTCCAGATCCATGCGCGGCGGCTGCCCGTTCACCTCGACCGCCACGCCCCGTTCCTTGGCCGCCCGCAGTATCCGCTCCAGGTCCACCGCGTAGGGCGGGCGCTGCTGGAGCAGGCGGCCGCTGGGGTGGGCGAGGATGTGCACGTGGGGGTTGTCGAGAGCGCGGATGATCCGCTCGGTCTGGCGGGCTTCCGGCAGGTCGAACTTCGAATGGACGGCGGCGACGACCAGATCCAGCTCTGCCAGCAGCGCATCCGGCAGGTCCAGGCGGCCGTCCTCGAGGATGTCCAGCTCCACCGATTTGAGCAGGGTGAAGCCCTTGAAGCGGGAGTTGAGCGCATCGATGGCGGCCATGTGGCGGCGCAGCGCGGCTTCGTCCAGGCCGTGGGCCACCGTCAGGCGGCGGGAGTGGTCGGTGATCGCCAGATACTCGTAGCCGCGAGCGGCGGCGGCTTCGGCCATGGCCTCCAGGCTGTCCTGGCCGTCGGTGGCCAAGGTGTGGGCGTGCAGGTCGCCGCGGATGTCGCGCAGTTGCACCAGCCGGGGCAGTCGCCCGGCCGCTGCCGCCTCGATTTCGCCGCTGGCTTCGCGCAGTTCCGGCGCTATCCAGGGCAGGCCGAGGCTGGCGTAGACTTGCTCCTCGGTGCGGCCGGCGATCGGTCGCTCGCCGCGAAATACCCCGTACTCGTTGATCTTGAGGCCGCGTTTCAGCGCCAGGGTGCGCAGCGCGATCCCGTGGTCCCGCGAGCCGGTGAAATAGACCAGGGCGGCGCCGTAGCTGGCCGGCGGCACCACCCGCAGGTCCACCTGCAGGCCTGAGCGCAGCCGCACCGTCGAGCGGGTCGAGCCTTGGGACAAGACTTCCGCCACCCCGCCGTAAGCGGTGAACCGCTCCATCACCGGCGCGTTTTTGCGGCAGGTCGCCAGTAGATCGAGGTCGCCCACCGTTTCCTTGCGGCGGCGGAAGCTGCCGGCGGCGGCAAGGCGGGTGAGCCCGGGCGTTTGCTGCAGATAAGCCAGCAGATCGCGGGCGATCGGTTCGGCTTGCGCCAGCAGGACTCGGGCGGGGCCGGGAGCCAGCTGCGCCAGCCCTTGCCGGATATGCGCTTCGGTCAGTTCGCCGAAGCCGGGCAGGCCTTCCAGCTGGCCGCTGTCCAAAGCGTGGCGCAGGTCCTCGATGGTGCGGATGCCGAGCTGCTGGTAGAGCGTGTGCACCCGCTTGGGCCCGAGCCCGGTGATCTGCAGCAGGGCGGCCAGGCTGGCCGGCGTGCGCTGCTCGACTTCTTCCAGCAGCGGCAATCGGCCGTTTTCGGCAACGTCGGCGATCTTGCCTGCTAGATCCTTGCCGATGCCCGGCAGCTCGCTGAGATCCTCGCCGGCCGCCAGCATTTCCGCCGCCTCCCGGGGCAGCGAGTCCACCACGTGGGCGGCGTTGCGGTAGGCCCTTACTCGAAAGGGATTGGCGTCCTCGATCTCCAGGAGATCGGCCAGGCGGTTGAGCAGGACGGCGATTTCGGCGTTGTGGACGCTGTCGCCGCCCGCGCCGGGTCGGATTGAGCTCATGAGACTGTCTCCAGCGAAAGGCGCCCTACCGGCAGCAGGTACAGCGGCTGTTCCTCGGCGGGCAGCCCAAGTGCTGCGGCCATCGCCGCATCGTCGAAGGCGCCGACTTCGCCGCAGCCGAGGCCCATGGCCGCCGCCTCCAGGGCGACGTTCTGTGCCGCATGGCCGACTTCGATATGAATGTAGCGCTCGCCGCGGCGGCCGTACTTGTCCGTGGTCCGGGCGGGTATGGTGGAGAAAGCCAGAACCGCCGCTGCCTCGGCCATCCAGCTCTGGCCGTGCGCCGCAGCTGCCACTGCCGGCATATGCTCGCCCGGAGCCAGTGGCTGCAGCTGATGCTTGAACGGCAGATAGCGGTAGCTGCCGGCCGGCAGGTTCTCCACCGCGCTCGCCACCAGAAGCAGCTCCAGCGGATAGAGAGCGCCGGCGGATGGGGCGGTACGCAGTCCGTCCGGGCCGGTGCTGCCCTGGGCCGCCCACAGCAGGGCGCCGATCTCCTCCAAGGTCAGCGGCAGCGGGGCAAAGCTGCGCTGGGTACGGCGGCGGCGCAGGGCATTGGCCAGCGAGAGCCGCTCGTGGTGGTTGCCGACCGGTAGCGGGATGACGTTCGATGGGTCTAGCTGGGTTCTTGGCGCGGCCATGGCCGCTTCCTCCTGTCAGTTCGGCTGAATGAACGGGTAGCGGGCAAAATCTTCCCGGTTCCAGACGGCCAGGCCAGCTCGCTGGCCGACGATCTCGACGATCAGAATCGCGTCCGGATCGTCGAAGTCCACCTGGGCCGGCGTCCCCCGTTTCTGCAGTGCCGTCAGCAGGGGACCGGCCAATTGCCGCTCCTCGACCTGGCTGTCGAGGCGGCCTTTGAAGCCGCGCCGGTGCAGGCGGACGTGGAAACGCTTGCCGGCCAGGGCCGGCAGCAAGGCGAGGGCGGTTTCCTGCACCTTGGTTTCGAAGTCGGCTACCGCCTCGAAGGCGAAAGTCGTGCTTACTGGGGTGACATGGCCCAGCCCCTCCCGCAGCGCCGGCGCCAGGGCGAGTTCGCCAGCGAGGGCTTCCAGGAATTCGTGCTGGTCTTCGACCGCGAGCGTGAGGACATTGAAGAACGGGGTCCGCCGCACCCGTCCCAGGCGCGTCAGCAGCCGGCGCACCTGATTGAAGTGCTGGCCGCGGACGCTGACCACGACGTTCCAGTCGACGGCCGGCTGCGGCCTAGCGGCTGCCTCCGGCAGGGGCAGCGGGAGCTGTTGTCCGCGGGTTGGCCGTACCCGCACCACGCCGGGGCTGCCCGGTTCGCCGTCGATGTCTATGGCCACCGGCAGAAAGGCCTGGATGACCGCGCAGTTGGTCAGCAGGTGCGGCGAGATCCTGGCGGTGCTGAGCGCTGACTCGCCCTGCGCCAGGGCCAGGGGCAGCAGCAGCTGGTCGACGATGTAGCGGTCCAGGGCGGCCCCGCTGGCGAGAAAATCGAACAGGTCATCGG
>DASULL010000056.1:0-2425 GCA_036278215.1 Gammaproteobacteria bacterium
ATCCGCATGCCGGGCGGCATCGTCGCCGAGACCTTCGCTGCGGCCGGCGCCCGCACCACGCTGCTGCCCGGCTCCGATGTGTATCCGGCGCTGGAGAAAGGCACCATCGACGCGGCTGATTACACCGGCCCGGCCGTCAACTACGAGCTCGGCTTCTGGCAGGTGAGCAAGTACATCATCATGGGACCAGCCTCCACTCCCTGCCTGCATCAGCCGGTCGACTTGATGGATTTCTCGGTCAGCCGCCGGGTATACGACAAGATGTCGAAGAAAACCCAGGATCTGATGCATCAGCTGGTGGCCGGCTATTCACGCGAACATTACCTCGCTATTCAGGAGGCGAACGCCAAGGCTTGGCCGAAGTTTCGCGAGAAAGGCATCGAAGTCATCCATCTATCGGAGGATGACGCCCAGCGCTTCCGTCAGCTCGCTATCCCGCTGTGGTTCAAGTGGGCCAACAAGGACGCCGATGCCGCCAAGTTCTTCAAAATGCACCTCGATACTATGATGGATCCTGCCGTGGCCATCGTTACCGACAAGGACATTGCCGGCCACAAGCTCAATCTCTAGACCGCTCGAACCCTTGTCGTGAAGACGCGGGGCAGACGCCTGCCCCGCTTCGTAAAGAATGGCGGCATGCTCTCTTGCCGTGCGCCGAGGAGAGGGGCGAATGAATCTAGAGGTGAATTTCGTTTTGCCGCACTGGCTGTACTGGTCGGTTCTGCTGATCGGTTCGCTGGCGGCGATGTATCTAATCGACCGCAGCTTCCGCCGCGGCTATACCACTACCGGCACCGTCACCGACGAAGCGGCCCCGGCTAGCAGCGAGTACTTGGTTCCGGTGTCCGGCAATGCGTTTACGCGAGCCGCCGATCTCGTTTCCGGCTTCACCGGCCGTTACGTCGGCTATTGGGCGCTGATCGCGCCGTTCGTGTACACCTACGAGGTGGTGGTCCGCTATCTGCTCAACTCGCCGACCAACTGGGCGCATGAGTCGATGTTTCTCATGTTCGGCATGCAGTATCTGTTGGCTGGTGCCTATGCCCTGCGGGAAGACGGCCATGTGCGGGTGGACGTGCTCTACATTCGCCTGTCGCCGCTATTGCGCGCCGCGCTCGATCTGCTCACCTCGGTCTTTTTCTACATTTTCGCGCTGGCGCTGATCTTCACCGGCTGGACTTTTTTCGCCCAGTCCATGGCCAGCGACCAATTTTTCTTTGCCGCTGGCTATCGCAATGAGCTGTCGTTCACCGAGTGGGCGATCCAGTACTACCCGGTGAAACTCACCATCTTCCTTGGCGGCGTGCTGTTGCTGCTGCAGGGCACGGCTCGCTTCGTTCAGGATGTGCAGGCGTATCGTTTGGCACGGGCCAGCCACCAGGGCGGTACGACGGCGGCGCGGGTTCTGCTCGGGCTGGGCGGGATTCTGGCGCTGCTGACCGTGGTCGAGCTGGTCAATATCGCCTTTTTCGACGGCGACAGTCCGCTCTGGAGCTTGGAGAGCAGCCTCAGTAATGTCGGCATAGGTGCGCTTACCGCCATTATGTTCGGCTCGCTGATGGTGGTGCTGCTGGCCGGCCTGCCGCTCGCCTTCGTCACCGGTGGCCTGGGGGTGGTGTTCCTGTTCCTGGTCGGCGATCACTACATGCTGAACCTGATCCCCTCACGGATTTTCCCGCTGATGACCAACTACCAGCTGTCGGCCATTCCGCTGTTCATCTTCATGGCGGCGGTGCTGGAAAAAGCCGGCCTGATCGAAGAGCTGTTCGATGTTGTCTACAAGTGGCTGGGCAGTCTGAAGGGCGGCTTGGCGATTGCCACGGTGTTTGCTTCGACCTTGCTGGCGGCGATGGTGGGAGTGATCGGCGCCGCCGTGGTGACCATGGGCATGATTGCCCTGCCGGCGATGCTGCGGCGCCGCTACGATCCGCAGATCGCCATGGGCTCGATCATGGCCGGCGGTACCTTGGGGATTCTCATCCCGCCGTCCATTCTCGCCATTCTCTATGGCGTAGTGGCGCAGCAATCGGTGGGCGAGCTCTACATCGGCTCGATCATCCCCGGCCTGCTGCTGTCCGGCCTGTATATGCTTTATGTCTGGATGCGCGCCACCATCAACCCGACCCTGGGGCCGCCGCTGCCGGTGGAGGAGCGGGTCAGCATGGCCGAGAAGCTGCGCCTGTTGCGCGGCATGCTGGCGCCGACGCTGCTGGTGGTGGTGGTGCTGGGTGTGATCTTCACCGGCCTTGCCACGCCGGTGGAGGCGGCTGGCCTGGGTACGTTCGGTGCGCTGGTCGTCGCTGCCCTGCACGGCCGGCTGACCTGGCCAAACCTGCACGCGGCCTGCATGACCACGCTGAAGGCGACTGCCATGGTGTTGTGGATTGCCTTCGGCGCGACGATTTTCGTCGGCTTCTACATTCTC
>DASULL010000057.1:0-2105 GCA_036278215.1 Gammaproteobacteria bacterium
CTCGATCTCCTCACGCATGTTGTGCAGCAGAATGGCTTTCAGCTCGGCGTCTTCGCAGGCATCGGCCCGCTGCCGATACCAGTCGACCGCCTCCAGCTCCTCCTGCAACGAGACCAGTGCCTGATGCATGTGCCGGGTTTCGGTGCTGAGGTCGGACAAGGGTTCGTGGTAACTCTCACTGGACGATGCCATTGGTATTCCTCGCGCCGCCGGGATCATGCAACCAGCGTTGTGGCAGCCATCCACCAGTTCAAGAGGCGATCACCCAGCGTCGCAAGCAAGGCGCGGCGCGGGTTCGACGCCGCCGCAGCCCGGCTCGCGAGGCGAGCGCAGCGGGTTTACGACAGCCTCTCAAACCGGCCGCTATAATCCCCGCCCATGTCCTTGCCGATCGACACCATCCTTCCGCAGCTGCTGCACGCCTTACAGAGCGGCGCCGCCGCCGTCCTGCAGGCTCCGCCCGGCGCCGGCAAAACCACTCGTGTGCCGCTGGCGCTGCTAACCGAGTCCTGGTTGCAAGGCCGCCGTATCGTCATGCTGGAGCCGCGCCGGCTGGCGGCGCGGGCGGCGGCCCGCTTCATGAGTGCGCAACTGGGCGAACCGGTGGGGCAGACCGTCGGCTATCGGATGCGGCTGGACAGCAAGGTTTCTGCCACGACCCGGATCGAGGTCGTAACCGAAGGCGTGCTCACCCGGCTGCTGCAAGACGACCCAGCCCTGGAGCGTTACGGCTGCGTCATCTTCGACGAATTCCACGAACGCTCGCTGCAAGCCGACCTGGGATTGGCGCTGGCGCTTGAAGTGCAGCAGGCGCTGCGCCCCGACCTGCGCCTGCTGGTGATGTCGGCTACGCTCGATGCCGAACCGGTCGCCCGCCTGCTCGGCGGTGCGCCGCTGATCAGCAGCGAAGGCCGCAGCTATCCGGTAGAGGTGCGTTATCGGCCAGCCGGCCGCCAGCCGCTGGAGCAGCACCTGGTCGAGGTCATCCAGCAAGCGCTGCGCGAAGAGAGCGGCTCGGTGCTGGTTTTCCTGCCAGGCGGCGGCGAGATTCGCCGGCTCGCCCGCATGCTGACACCGCGCTTGCCGGCCGATACCTTCCTCGCACCGCTGTACGGCGAGCTTGCCCAAGGAGCACAGGACGCCGCCATCGCGCCGGCACCAGCCGGTCAGCGAAAAATCGTATTGGCGACCGCCATTGCCGAAACCAGCCTGACCATAGAAGGCGTCAGGGTAGTGGTGGATGCCGGCCTGTCCCGTCGGGCCGCCTTCGACCCGGTCAGCGGCCTGACCCGCCTGGTAACGGTGAAAGTATCGCAAGCGGCGGCGGAGCAGCGGCGGGGCCGGGCCGGGCGGCTGGAACCCGGAATCTGCTACCGCCTGTGGGCGCAGGCCGAGCAGCCACGGCTGGCTGCCTTCACTCCGCCGGAGATCTTGGAAGCCGATTTGGCCGACTTGGTGCTGGAACTGGCACAGTGGGGCGCGCTGACTCCAACCGCACTGACTTGGCTCGACCCGCCGCCGGCGCCCGCCTGGGAACAGGCCAAAGCCTTGCTGCAACAACTGCAGGCGCTTACTCCGGAAGGCCGCATCAGCGAGCACGGCCGCGCCCTGCGAGCCCTGCCGCTGCACCCGCGGCTGGCGCACATGCTGATCCGTGGCCGCGAACTCGGCTGGAGCCGGCTGGCCGCCGAGCTGGCAGCGCTGCTATCGGAGCGGGATGTGCTGAGCGGCGGACGCGAAGCCAGCGTCGAGGCGCGCCTTGCCGTCATTCGCGGCACCGCCGCCGGCGGCGACCGGAACCGGCTGCAGCGGGTGCGCGCCAGTATCCAGGCACTGCAGCGCTACCGCGGCGTAACCGAACTGCCCGAAGACGGCGCTGCCGCCGGCATCCTGCTCGCTTATGCTTATCCGGAGCGTATTGCCCGGCGGCGCTCCGCCGACGCGCCGCGCTATCTGCTCGCCAACGGCCGCGGCGCCTATCTGGAGCCGAACGATCCATTGCGCGCCGCGCAGTTTCTGGTTGCCGCCGAACTGGATGGCGATCCGCGCGACGCCCGGATCTTTCTGGCCGCCGCCTTATCGCGCGATGCCATCGAACGGCACTT
>DASULL010000058.1:0-3464 GCA_036278215.1 Gammaproteobacteria bacterium
GCCCGCAGCGCGTAATCGAGCGCCTCCGCATACGCGCCCTGCGCCTCGTACCAGCGGCTGGCCCGCAAGCACAGCGCTTCGGCACGGCCGGGCTCGAGCTGGCGCAGGCGCGACTGCAGAAACTCGGCGAACAGGTGGTGATAGCGATACCAGATGCGCTGCTCGTCGAGGCGGAAGGTGAACAGGTTTTGGCGATCGAGCTCCTCCAGCATGGCGGCGCTGTCGTCGCGCTGGGCGACGGCATTGCACAGCGGCGCGCTCAGGCGCTCGAGCACGCTGGTGCGCAGCAGAAACTCCCGAGCCGGCGCCGGCTGCCGGTCCAGCACCACGTCAAGCAGATAATCAGCCACGCCCGCCTGATCGCCCGACAGCGCCGGCGCCGCCAGCGGCCGACTGCTCTGCAGGTTGAGGCGGGTCAGCTGCAAGCCGACCGCCCAGCCTTCGGTGTCGCGGTAGAGCGCGTCGAGCTCGTCGCCGCTGACGGCGAGATTGCTGCCCTGAAATAGCTGCTCCGCCTCCTGGCGGGAGAATTGCAGCTCGCTCCACCCCAGCTCCAGCAGCCGGCCGCCGGCGCGCAGCTCGGCAATCGGCAGCGCCGGCTCGATGCGCGAGCCGATCATCAGCGATACGTCCGGCGGCAGATGCTCGATCAGCACGGCCAGGGTACGGTGGATCACCGACAGGCCGAGCTCATGAAAATCGTCGAGCACCAGCACCAGGCGGCGCCCCTCGGCGCGGGAAAACTCCAGCGCCAGCCGCAGCGCCAGCTCCTGGTACAGCCGCGGCGGCAAGCCTTCCAGCCAGTTCGGCACATCGGTGGCGAAATCGGGGCGGACCTGTCGGACCGCGGCGATCAGTTGGATAAAGAAGCGGTGAAAGCTGTTGGCGAGCGGAGTCAGCGACAGCCAAGCGACATCCACCCCACGCCGCTGCAAGGCCTGATACGACTGCGCCAGCAGGGTGGTCTTGCCCGAGCCGGCCGGCGCGACCACCAGCGCGATGCCGCGCTCGCCGATCGCGGCAAGACGCTCGCTCAACCGCGAGCGCGGCACCGGTTCGGCGCCAGCGCGCGGCGGGCGCAACAGCACCGGCGGCACGCCAAACTTGTCGGTCGCCGTCAGCGGCGCACCATCAGTCCGGGAAGTCATCGCGGGTCCTCCTCGTTCGGCCGACACGGCGAACAGGCTGTATCGTTCATACGCTAGCTAGAGCCTCTATCAAACCCGCTGACTGTCTCTACCTTCCCTGACTGGTGACGTGGTGAGTGAGCATTTGATGATGGCCAAGCCGGTCCTGCCGGACAAGCTTTGGATAAAGGTAGAGCCGCTGTTGCCGCTAGAGTCGCCCAAACCCAAAAGCGGGCGGCCACGGGTGGCGGATCTGGACTGGCGAACCTTCCTCGGCCCTGTCGGAGCTGCCTTGAATCACCTCGTCAGTTGTTAGATTGAGGTGTCCACTTTTTCGGGGGAGGCTCCCCGTCGGCTGCAGCTTGTGGTTAGGCCCTTTCCCCTTACGGGATTTAACGGTGAACCCATGCTCCCGGGCCAAGTGTTGCAGAAGAACATCGCCACCCTGGGATGTCCTGCCACTCATAAGCAGGCGTTGAGGCAAGACCTGCTCCCGATCCACTCTAGCCAGTACGATCGCTCATTAATCCGCCGATCAGCGCCCCCAGCACCTGTCGGTAATCCTCCACCTTCCCACCCGCCTCTACGGCCAACGCGGCACGATCAAAGCCCGCCGCCAACAACGCCGTGAGCGCCTCCAAGGGCAGCGCCGGCACCATCCCTACGCGCATCGCCTCTGCAATGCCTTCGCGCAGCGTGCGCGCGCCGTTCGCGTTGTCGATCTCATCCATGACGGCCCGGCCAAGCACGGCCGGACCGTCCAGCAGCAACAGGCGGGTGCGGCCGCCGACGGCCATCGCCTCCAGAAAGGCCTCACCGCCTCGAATCAGCGCCTCTTGCGGCGACAGCGTCGCCGGAGTCGCCTTCTCGATTTCATGCGCGACAGCCGCTGATTCCTGCTCTACGACGGCACGGAACAGTGCTTGCTTGTCGGCAAAATGATGATAAAGCGCACCCCGTGTCAGGCCCGCGGCGGCAACGATCTCGGGCGTGCTGGTCTCGGCGTAGCCCTTCGCCACGAACAGCTCGCGGGCAGCATCGATGAGGGCCGAGCGGGTCGCCTCGGTGCGCTGCTGGTTGGAGCGGCGTGCGGAATCTGTTTTCATACATACAGCCTGTATGCTATAAACTGCGTACGTGCAGATTGTATGTTAATGGCGACCGAAGGAGAAACCGCATGAAGACCACCAGCTACTATCCCGTGATCATGACGAACGACGTTGCCGGCACCGCCGCCTTCTACATCGAGCACTTCCGCTTTCAGGCGCTATTCGAGATCGACTGGTACGTCCACCTCCAGTCCAAGGAAGACCCGAGCGTCAACCTCGCCGTTCTCGATGGGAACCATCCCACCGTTCCCGAAGCTGGCAGAGGCCGTGTGTCCGGCCTGATCCTCAACTTCGAGGTGGTCGACCCGGATGCCGAGTACGAAAGGGTAAAGAACGCGGGCCTGCCGATACTCCGCACCCTGCGGGACGAGGACTTCGGTCAGCGCCACTTCATCACGGCCGATCCCAATGGCGTCCTGATCGACGTCATCAAGCCCATCCCGCCGACGGCGGAGTTCGCGGGGCATTACGAAGCAGGGGTGGCGCCGCTCTGATCCTGTAGGTAATGAACGATCGCGCAGCCGCCTACGCGGCTCCAGCGCCTGGTTGGAGCGAAATGAGGCCAAGCTTTATACCAACATGTGCTAATGCAAGATCTGACCCCGAATTCTGGAATCCTGTGTTCTTCAGGTCCTAACGTTCGGCATGAGGCGCGGCTGCATAGCAGCCGCGACCTCAATGCCATGGTTAGGCCTCTATTTGATATTGCACCTCAATTTCGGGCCCGCGCGGCGCCTCTTCCTTTCGTCGGTTAGCGAGCGCACGACGCTCTTAGCCAGACCCTCAAAGACTCAACCACGCTACCCGGCGCGAAACAGCCTTTGGGGCCAACGAGGTAGTAGCCTTCATCGACGGGAAGCCGCGCTTCAAACGGCTCGATCAACTCGCCGCTAGCAACTTCATGCTCCACGAGCGACGCACAGGTCAGCACCACCCCCTGTTGGCGTTTCGCAGTATCAATCGCCAGATGGGATGCGTCGAAGTTGATGATGGGGATTTCGCGTATTTCTTGCGCCGACAATTTGGCAAACCTCATGAACCAGCGCTCCCAATAGGGATGTATCCTGCCTGCCAAAAGGGTCGCCCTCGCTAAATCATCCGGCTTCGTCAGCTCAATTTCTTCGCGATACTTTGGGGTGCAGTACACGCGAATATCGTCAAGAAAAAGAAATTCAATATCAAGCTCTGCATTCTCCCGCGCCTTAAAGTGCCGGATCGCAACGTCGAC
>DASULL010000059.1:0-4347 GCA_036278215.1 Gammaproteobacteria bacterium
AATTTCGGCTTCCAGCGCCGCCAGACCTTTGGGCGCATGAGCGGCGAGCAGTTCTTTCTGGGTGGCGGCGGCCTGCAACAGCTCCTGGCGGTGGGCCAGTGCTTTCTCGGCGGCGGCCAAGCTGCTCACGCCGAGCCTGGAGAGCTGCTGCTGTTGTTCGGCGCGCAGGTCCCGCAACTGCTGCGCTGCCTTGGCCAGATCCCGGCCGCCGGGGACGATGGTGACGGTGCCGAGGCCGGCGAGGGTGAATTCCGTTCGCTCCGGTACCGGCAGCGCAGTTCCGGCGGCAACCGGTGCGCCGTCGCGCAAGACTTCCACGCTCAGGTCGAAGCGGACTTCCGGCGCGCCGGCCGCTAGCCGAGCTTCGGCTTGCAGCAGCCGGTTGGCCAGTTCGCGCAAGGCGGCGACTGTTTCCGCAGTCACCTTGATGGCTGCGGCGTCGGCCTGGGCGCGGCTGCCGGTTTTGGCCGCGGCTTTGGCGGCCGCGTGGCGGGAGCGCAGCTCGCCCAGGGTGCGCAGCAGGCTCAGCCGGCGCTGGGCTGCATCGATCGCCGCCAACCGCTGCTGCGCCGCGTCCGCAGCCGTTTTGGCGTTCTCGGCGGCTTCGGCCAGTGCCGCTAGCCGTGGGTGGTGATCTTGCTGGCTGTTCCGTAATGCTGCGAGCTGGCGTGCCAATTCATCGCGCCTATCGGCCAGAGTCTTGAGATTGCGGATCTGGCTGTCGCGTTGCTGCCAGCGGGCCTGAACCCCGCGCAGCTCCGAGTCGGCCAATTGCTGCTGTGCCTCGGCGGCAGCTACGGCATTCTGCAGGCCAGTGAGCGCGGCCGCCGCCTGCTCGGCTTGTTGCAGCCGGGTGGTTTGGTTTTCGATGATCTTGTCGGCGTCCCAGCGGTGCAGTTCGTCGCGCAGGCGCTGCAGCTGGTCGACCTTGTTTTCATAGGTCTGCAGCTTTGTTTCCACAGCAGCCAGCTCATGGTTGAGCGTAGCGACCGCATCCTGCGCCTCTTTGTATTCCCCACGGGGCCTGCCGGTTTTGGTGAAGAAAGTGGCGTAAGCGGAGCGGACCGTTTCCAGGATGGCATGGCCCTGCTGGCCGCCGAGAATGTCGCCGACTTCAGCTTCCAGCGTGGTGTGCAGGGTGCGCTGACTGCGGTCGTTGTGCAGCAGCGGGGCGAAAGCCGTGCCCTGTTCGATCCAGAGCAGGCCCCAGATACCGTGGTGGCGGGCATCGGCCGCGCCGCGATCGGGGTGTTCGAAGCCCAGCAGTTCCTTGAGCCGCTCTTCGGCGGCCGGACCGGAGTAGCTGCCGTCGGGGCCGACCAGGTCGGCGCTGGGCTTCTGGCAGAAGCCTTTGCTCAGCCGGAATTCGCCGCCGCGCAGCAAAAAGTCCACCTCGACTTCCGGCCGCACCTGCGAACCGTACGGCTGGAAGGCGCTGGCGGCGTTGCCGGTCAGGGTGTGCTTGTCGAACAGCGCCGCGCGCAGCGCCCGCAGCACGGTGGACTTGCCTTCCTCGTTGTCGCCGGCGATGACATTGAGGCCTGTGGCCAGCCCGCTGATACTGATCGGCTGCTGCAGACGGCGGAAGTTACGGATCGCGACGCGCTTGAACAGCATGGCTCAGCTCCTGGTCGCCAGATATTCGGTGTAAAGCCGCTGCAGCGCGGTGGCGGCGTGGGGGCGATCGGGGTGGTGCGGGTCGTCCTGCATCTGTCGCAGGCGGGCGATGGCCTCCTGCAGAAAGCCGCTGCTGTCGATCTGGTCCAGGTCGGCGGCGGTCGCTTCCGGATGCAGGGCCTGATCGTTAACTTTGAGCACGTGCAGGCGCGGGCTCCAGTGGTCGAGCAGGGCGTCGAGCCGATGTCGCAACGTGAGGCTGAGCGCGCCCTGCAAGGTCAGCTCCACCACCTTCTGCGCCAGCGGCTCGCCCAGGGTCGCCAGCGCCGCTTCCAGTGCCGCCAGGTCTTCTTCCTGGCGCAGGGTGAAGTCGAGCTGCAGCCAGCGATAATGCCCCACCGGCACCCGCTCCACCTCTGGCTCCGCGCCGGGCGAGGGCAGGGTGATGATCAGACAATTGCCCGGATCGTTGGCTTTGAAGCGATCCGGCTCCGGCGTACCGGCGTACCAGCTGCGCGGCGCGATCTCCAAAGTGCCATGCCAGTCGCCCAGCGCCAGATAATCGAGCCGGGCCAGTTCGGCGCGACGGTCGGAAATCGGGTTATAGGCCTCGGCCGCTTCCGGCAGGCGGTTCTCCACCGAGCCGTGCGCCAAGCCGACGCGGAATGCGCCAGGCGGCGTCTCCATGGAATCGAAGGCCTCGGTCAGATCGCGCACCTCGTGCCGGCGGGTAAGCGGCGCCGGCAGCACCGCCAGCCGGCCATCGGCCAGCAGCAGCGGCTCCGCTTCCAGCGCCAGCAAAATGTTCGCCGGCAACTGCCGCCGCCGCAGGCGCTGCCATACACCTTCCGCCAGCGCCGCGTCGTGATTCCCCGGCAGCAGCACCCAAGGGCCGCTGAAGTCGCGCATCGCCTCGACCATGCGGCCCAGGGTATCGTCGCTGACCGCGTCCATTTCGAACACGTCGCCCGCCACCAGCACGGCATCGACGGCGCGCTCGGCCGCCAACTCGGCAACCCGCGCCACCGTCTGCAGGCGCTGCCGCCGCAGCAGTGCGCCGGCATCCCCGGCAATCTGCCCGAACACCTTGCCCAGCTGCCAGTCGGCAGTGTGCAGGATCCGCACGGTCATGGACTTCTCCTTTGTTCTTACTGGCTGAAACGGTAGCAGGATGGTGGGGCGAGGGACAGGCCGGTAGTACAGACAGGCTTGTTGTAAGACCTGACCGCTGAAGCGTGGCCATTTTGAACTCTTCGGCCATAACGGGCCGTTTCTGCGTAACCGGGGTGGGGCTCGATGATTCAGGCGACTGTGTCGCGATTACCGTCGAAGGCATGCTCGTGGCGCCAGAGTCGGCCCAGTCGATCCGCTTTTCCACTTCTTCCGGAAAGAGCGCCGTTTCCTGCGTCGCTGTAGGCATGCATGTTTTTATATGCAGGCAATCCGGCGACTGAACTGCGCAATCGCGGGCTCGCAACCTGCAGCGGATTTTTCCCGCCTATCTCCGCCGACGCCAGAAGCCCTGCTGGCAATCTGCCGGGTACAAATTATTGAGTTTCAGGGCGCTACAGTGCATCCTGCAAAAAAATCCGGGGCCTTTGACAGAGGCTGTCAGCGAGATAGACGGAATTATTCCGTGTTACAACGCGGAACAATTCCGTCTACTACATGTTAGGCGGGGGAGCAAGTGGAAGAGAAGCTGAAGAAACTGGACTCGCTCGCTGAGGAGCACGGGAACGTCTCAAAACTGGTTTTTGGCCGGTGCGGCGGAAGCTTGTTCCCGGTAGATGTCCTTGTGCTTGCGGTTGTAAATCGCTCTCTTCAGTTGCGTAAGAGCTTCCATCTGCTCATTGAGAATGGGTGTTACACCACTGCGGTGGCTCTATTGCGGCTCCAGCTAGATAATGTTCTCCGCCTTTATGGCGTGCTTCAGACCTCAGATCCTCACGCGACTGCGCACAAGGTAATAGGCGGAAAATCATTGAGGTCTATGAAAGACAAGGATGGCAAGCCGCTTCACGACGCACATCTAGTAGATCTTCTTGCTCCAAAGATCCCTTGGCTTCGCCACGTCTACAACCTCTGCTGCTCCTATATTCACCTATCGGATCAACATTTCTATCACCTGCTAGCGCAGTCGGCCGTAATTGATGTAGATGGAACTCGCAATGTGACTGTGGGGGATGGAGATGATCATGTGGTTATCGAGCATAAGCGCCAAGCTATCCAAGCCTTCATAGCAATTACCGAAGGCCTACTTTCCTTGGCAAACAGTTGGGTGAAGACCGGGGCGGCCTTCGGATCGTGCACGGAGCTTAGGCAGCGTTTCCCGGTGGTCAGGTAGAGCGCGGAAGCCAAAGAGCCTAACCACCAGCTGGAGCCGACGTGGCCGCCGAAGCGGCGCCCACGCGGCTCAGCTGCATCGTTAGCGTTGGGAGGAGTGAAGGCACTGAAGACTTGCAGGCTATGTGGCGATCTTGTCGACATCCGGTACGTTGATGGCCGTTATGTGCCCATCCACCAGTCCGGAGGATGTCGTCGTTCGGGTAAAGGTTTGTTCTCGGCGAAATCTGTGCAGAGCCAAGAGAGCAAAGAAAGCTGCTCGGTCACTACTTCCTGCCCACATTGCGGCGATGCCGTTTATTTTATCCGTCACAACGGCGGCTCTGTCTGGATCGATCCCCCTTTAGGTTGGCCATGGTACAAGCACAGATGTTTCGATACTCGTAG
>DASULL010000060.1:0-2498 GCA_036278215.1 Gammaproteobacteria bacterium
AATCGCTCAACGCCACCGTCGCTGCCAGCCTGGCGCTGTTTTCTTACTACAGCGCCCGGGGCCGGCAGCTCTAGGCAGGCTCTGGTTCAAAGGTGCGGGTCGCTCCCAATCAGGCTTCGGCCCGCATCCCGGCTGCGCGCAGCTGTGGCTGCAGAAACGCGGCCAGCAGCAGGCCGATGGCGAGCAGGATGTTGAAGGCATAAGGCGCCTGCGGCAGGAACTGGTACAGCGACATGCCGATGAAAGGAGCGAAGGTGACGGCCATGCCGCCAGTGGCGTTCATCAGGCCGGCAACGCCGCCCTGTTCGTCCATGCCGACCGCCAGCGACGCGCCCGCCATCACTCCGGGCCGCAACAGGCCGAAGGCAAAGCCAAGCAGCGTGATGGCGGCAAACATCAGCGCCTGGGTCGTGCTGACAACGACGATGGTAAAGCCCAGCATGGCGATCAGAGCACCGGCGCGGAGCAGGGTCCGCGGCGACGGCTGCAGCAGCCGGATGAGGACCAATTGGGTGAGCAGGATGGCGCCGGCCGAGCCCATCAACATCACGCCCACGGCACGGGCGCTCTGGGTCGCGTCCAGGCCGAGCACGTCCATGGCGTAAAAACCGGCGGCCAGCATGGTGATGCTTTGCAGCAGTTCGACGGTGACTGCCGCCAGTAGAAACGGCAGCACCCGCCGATCGGCGGGGCTCAGCTTGGCTGGGACGGCTTTATTATGCAGCCGCAGCGACCGTTCGCTGGGCAAGCAGAAGGCAACCAGCAAGGCGCTCAACAGTCCGAGCACGCCCGCGCCATAGAAAGGCGCGACGAAGCCGAAGTGGAGCAGGGCGGCGACCACCGCCGGGCCAATGATGGTGCCGAAAGCGAAGGCCGCGCCCAGCAAGGCCAACTGGCTGCTGCGCTGGTGTGGGGCGGTGCGGTCGGCAATATAAGCCTGGGCTGCCGGCATGGCGGCGGAGCCGAACACGCCGTAAATCGCACGGGCGGCGATCAGCCCGAGATAGGTCGGCAGCAGCGCCAGCCAGCCGGCCAGACTGATCTGCAGGCAAGCGGCGAACGCGGTCATGGAGACGGCGTAGCCGCTCAGGCCCAGCAGGATCAGCGGGCGCCGGCCCCAGAAATCGCTGCGCCTGCCCCAGAACGGACTCATCATCATCCAGAAAACAGCGGAGACGGTGAAGATGCTGCCGACCTGCAGTTCGGAAAGCCCGAGATTACGGGCGGCCGGCGGCAGCACGGCAAAGACCAGCGTCTGACCTATGCCTATGCAGATCAGGCTGGCGAACAGGATCAAAACCGGTTGTGGCCGGCGCAGCCGCGCTACTTGGGGCGGCTCGGCGGCGGACACAGGCATGTCGACGACGCAGGCGGAAGGTATGTCTGGGTGGCTCACGATCGGGCTGCCGGGGAGAAGTGCGAAAAATCCTATCAGGGGAGTGCGCCGCTTCTGTGGATTGGATCGCAAGTCAGCGCGGATGGGGAATGGCCCGCTGCTTGCTTGCCATTGTCGGGCAGCGTCACGCTGGTCCATCATCAGGCCGATGCAGGCTGCAGTGCAATAAGTATTTGCAGCGATACCGATGAGAGTACCGAGAGAAGTGATGGCCGAGCATTTTCGTTATTACCTGCGGGTTCGCTACAGCGAGTGCGATGCACAGAAAGTCGTTTTCAACGCCCGCTATGGCGAGTACGTCGACCTTGCCAGCACGGCGTTTCTGCGCGCCATCGGCTTGCAGGAGCTGCTGGTGAACGGCGAATTCGACTATCAGGTGGTGAAGCAGGTCACCGAGTGGAAGGCGCCGGCCCGCTTCGATGAGGTGCTGGAACTATCCGTCTACGCCAGCCATCTGGGCAACACCTCATTTGCCCTGGTTACGGAATTCCGCCTTGCCGGCAGCGAGCCGATCACCGCGACCACCGAAACCGTCTATGTCGCCGTCAATCCCGAGACGCTCACCAAAATCCCGCTTACCGAGGCGGTGCGCCACGCGTTGCAGCGGGGTGGGCCGGGGCTGGTGGTCGATCATGCCGGTTACCTGCCGTTACGTGACACGGTCAACTGACCCCGCTTGCTGCCGGAAGCGGGTGGGAAAAGCGAGAGGATTAATGCCGACCGAGATTCGCTTTCCGCTGACGGACTCACAGCCACTGTGCCGGGCGCTGCGCGCCTTCGGTTTGGTTACCTTTGAGGCGCTCGCCGAGCAGGTGCGAGCGGTGCCTTACGGCCGCCCACAAAAACCCGACGAGCTATTGTCGGTTCTGACCGAAAACCGCGGAACCTGCAGCGGCAAGCATCGGCTGCTCGCCGCGGTTGCGCACGAGTGCGGCCGCAGCGAGATCGAGCTGATCGTCGGAATCTATGCCATGTCGGAAGACAATACGCCGGGAGTAGGCGGTGTGTTGCAGTCCGCTGGAGTCATGTCCATACCCGAGGCGCACTGCTACTTGGCGGCGCACGGCCGGCGCCTGGATTTTACCGGCCTTGGCAGCGGCTC
>DASULL010000061.1:0-3033 GCA_036278215.1 Gammaproteobacteria bacterium
CGGTCCGGGCTGGCGCCCGCTCGCCGGTGGCCGCTATGGTCCACGCGCTGGTGGTCCTGGCCGCCATCGTCAGCCTGGCGTCGCTGCTGGCGTATGTGCCGATGAGCGCGTTGGCGGCGCTGCTGCTGATGACGGCTTGGAACATGAGCGACGTCAAGCACGTGCGCAACGTGCTGAGGATCGGCCCGGTCAGCGACAGGGTGGTGCTGCTCACCTGCTTTGGCCTTACCGTCGTCTTCGACATGGTGATCGCTGTCGGCGTGGGAACGGTGCTGGCAGCGCTGTTATTCATGCACCGCGTGGCGGAAATGTCGGGTGGACGCTGGCTGTCCGATCAGCAAGGCCCGCAGCTGACCAAACGGCTCCCGGCCGATACACGGTTATATGAGATCACCGGCCCGCTGTTCTTTGGCGCTGCCGAGAAGGCCATGACCACTCTGAAGCGCTACGAGCCGAATGTGCGGACGGTGATTCTGTGGATGGGCAATGTGCCGATGATCGACGTCACCGGGCTGATCGCGCTTGACTCGGCGCTGCAGCACCTGCGCGAGCGCGGGATTTTTGTCATCTTTGCCGGCACCCGGCC
This sequence comes from Gammaproteobacteria bacterium, assembly GCA_036278215.1. Lineage (GTDB taxonomy): Bacteria > Pseudomonadota > Gammaproteobacteria > Nitrococcales > AK92 > JAAYIK01. The sequence goes on from DASULL010000061.1 coordinate 587, forward strand.
GGCGACCCGGCGGTTGCTGCGTGGTGCCGGTATCCGTACCCGCGAAGGTATCGTCTTCGTGCCGTCGCTCAGCCGCGCAGAGGCACTCGCGCAGCGGCGCAGCAAGGAGCGGGCGGAAGCCGCAGCCGCTACCCCTGGCTAATCCTCAGGTGAAAACCGCGGCGCCCGCTTCGTTCTTAAAGGCGGAGCGCCGCGGTTGTTGCTGGCCGTGCTTCGAGCCGCTGATCCTCCAAGCCTGCCGCAGCGCAGCTCTGTCCTGCCCGACGCGCTTTCTTTCCGGCGAAGCTTCCAATAAAGAATGTTTTCGTTCCGCCCAGGCTTTTCGTGGATGGCGTGCGTGTAGCCTTTGGTCGTGCTTTGGCAAGTCTCGGAATGCCAGCCGGTTTGAGCTTCGAAACGGGCCCGGAAGAGCTCGCCAAGGGGCCCTGCAAACGAGAGCTTTTATTGATTATCCATATGCCGACAGGAATAAACCGGGGAAATATCGGCCGGCTTCTTGACCATAATTAGAGCATGATCTAGTCTGCTTTCGTGCGCATTGTGCAAATGTGTTCGGTTTTCGAACGCTGGGCCGATCCGAAACCTGCCCGATCCGTTGGTACTGCTTATCAGCGCACATGCCGGCTCCGGCGTGGTGCAGTGCTGAAAAATGCGGCGCGTGAGGCTGGGAGCCGGTTCAGCCGTCCATAGCGCGCTTAATAACAAAAGCATGGGAGAGGGGAGGAGAGATCATGTGCACCAGGAAAGCAGTTCTGGGTGTTTTGGCTGCCTTGACCTTAGGCGCCGCGCTGCCGGCGCAGAGCGCAGAAGTAACCTTGAAGTTCTCGCATTTCTGGCCCGCCGGCTCGCGGCAAAATACCGAGATCTTCGAGGCGTGGGCCAAGGCTGTCGAGGAGGACTCGAACGGCCGGATCAAGGTCCAGATGTTTCCCTCGCAGACGCTTACCAAAGCGGATCAGTCCTATCAGGCCACCGCGCAAGGCATAACCGATATCTCCGCTACTGCGCAGGGCTATACCGCCGGGCGTTTCCCGCTGTCGCAGCTGGTCGAGCTGCCGCCCTTCGGCGAGACGGCCGAGCAGGGTAGCTGCGTATTGCAGAAGCTGTACGACGACGGCGCCATCGCCGACGAGTACAAGGACAACCACGTAGTGTTCCTGTTCACCCACGGGCCGGGTTATCTGCATACCGTGCAGAAGCCGGTGCGGCAGCCCGCCGAGCTCAGTGGGCTGCGCATCCGGCGGCCCACCGCCGTGGTTGCCGACATGCTCAAGAACCAGGGCGCGAATCCGGTCGGCATGCCGGCGCCGGAGGTGTATCAGTCGCTGCAGCGTGGCGTGCTCGACGGTCTGACTATGCCTTGGGAAGGCATGCACGTGTTTCGGCTGACCGAGTTGACGACACAGCATCTGGAGGTGCCGATGTACCGTCTGGAGTTTGTCGTGTCGATGAACAAGCGGGTGTATGACGGGCTGCCGGCGGATCTGAAAAAGGTCATCGACGACAACTCCGGTCTCGCCTGGTCGCGCAAGGCCGGGCAGGTTTTCGATCAGATCGATAAAACGGGGCGTCAGGCAGCGGTCGACGCCGGTAAGCACACCATCATCGAGCCGGCGAAGGAGCCGGAGATGGCGCAGGCTTGGCAGTCGGTCATCGACAGCATGATCACGAACTACGTGGCGGAAGTGGAAGCCAAGGGATTGCCGGTGCAGCAGGTATACGACAAGGCCGTTTCCCTGGTAGCCGATTGCCGGTAATTGATTCATCAACGGCGGCGCGCCGCGAGGCAGCGCCGCTGCTGCGAAGTGCAACCGATGATGCATGCGATTCTGAGCAAGTTTGCCTGGGCCGTGGATAGCGCCGCACGCGCGCTGTTCGTGGTTGCCGGAGTTATGTTGACCGCAATGATGCTGATCATTACCGCCGATGTGGTGACGCGCTCCCTTTTTGGCATGTCCGGCGGCGCGATTCGCCTGACCGTTGCCGGCGGCGTCGAGCTGGTTCGTTTTGCCCTGCTGTTCACCATCGTCTGCGCGCTGCCGGCCGTGGTCGAGCGTGGCCAGGTAGTAGTGGAAAGCTTTACCGGCTGGATGTCGGCGCAGGGCAGGCAGGTACTGTTCGCGATTTATCTGCTTGGCTTCTGTGGATTCGGTGTCGTCCTTGCCTACGGTTGGTACGGTGGTGGAGTCGCTGCTCTTCGTAACGGCGAAACGACCCAGGATCTGGGAATTCCGATGGCGCCCCTGCTGTTCGCCGCAGCTGCCTGCGCCGCGGTACTGGCGGTGCGCTCCTTCATTTGTGCCGTGCGTTCTTTTGCCGGCAAGGTGGAAGCATGACTCCTTTTTGGATCGGTATCGTTGGCATCGCCATCCTGCTTTTGCTGATCGCGATCCGCTGCCCTATAGCGCTGGCCATGGCGGTGGTCGGCTTTTTCGGTTTCGCTGTGC
>DASULL010000062.1:0-3198 GCA_036278215.1 Gammaproteobacteria bacterium
ACACGCATCGGCGCACTATGATCCCCGCGCGAGCGGCAAGGTTACTCGCCGGGTGGCTCGTCGCTTTTTTCCAGCCATGCTTCGGCAGCACGGCGGGCCTGCTGCAGCGCCTCCCCCACGATCGATGTTGCTGGAAACACATTCTCCGGCTCCAACACTGCGAGCACACGGGTGCGCTCCAGCTGCTGCCGCACGCGGCGGCTGACGCCCACCAACAGCAGCCGCCCATCCCGTTTCCGCAGCTTGCGGGCGTAGCGATCGACGACGCCGATAAAGGTACTGCCGACCTCCGTGCGACCGCGCAGCAGCAGTAGCACAACGGGTCTGTCCGCGTCGTCGGGATCAGGCAGCTGCGCTTCGAGCACCTGGGCACCGGCAAAGAACAGACTGCCATTCGGATAGAGCACGGTAATGCTGCGGCTGGGCAACGACGCTGGCGGCGCCCGTTCCTCGAACAGGCCGTCCGAGCGTGGCCGCAGCTCCTGCAGCTGCAGCCGATTAGCGGCGCGGAAGATCTGCAGCACGAAGGTCGCCAGCACGCCCAACATCACCGCCTGCTCGATTGGCAGAAGCAAAGTTAAGAAAAAAGTCAGTCCCATCACGGCCGCATTGAGGCGGCCACTGTGCCAGATCACTCGAATTTGCTCGGTATTCACCGCCCGCACCCCGACCACCACCAGCAAACCTGCCAGTGCCGCCATCGGCAGTGCTTCCACCAGTCTGGCAACCAGCAAGATCGCCAGGGCGGCCACAACGCCTGAGATTATCGTCGCCCAACGGGAGCGCGCCCCGGCATCTACTAGCAACGCCGTTTGGCCAAAGGAGCCGCCCACCGGCAGGCCGCGCAGCAGCCCGGAAGCGATGTTGGCGATGCCCTGGCCACTGAAGTCGACCGACATACGGGGATACTTGCCGTTTGGATTGGGATAGCTCTGGCTGACACCGGCTGCCTGGAGCAAGCCGACAATGCCCACCGCCACTCCTGTAAAGGCAACCTGCGAGAGGGCCGTCAGATCCGGCAGGATCGGCAGCGGCAGCGATGAGGGAATAGAGTAGTCGCTGCCGACCAGCCGCACGCCCTCGAGTCCAAACAGATGGGTAACCAAAGCGGCCAGTATCAGGGCGATCAGCATGGCCAGATTGGCCAGGCGGGTTCGGCCCAGCAGCCACACGGTAATAATCGTAATCATCCCGACCAGCAGGGTGGGCAGGTGAACCTGCCCCAGGTGGGTGACTAGATCATAGGTACGCAGCAGCCGATGGTCCGCTTCACTGGTATAACCGGCCAACTGGCCCAGCTGCGAGAGCACGATGGTGACGGCTATGCCAAAGAGGAAACCGGCGATTACGGTGTTGGAGACGAAGCGCACCAGAAATCCTAGGCGCATTAGCCCCATACTGAGTTGCACCAAGCCCGCCAGCAGCACCAACAGCGCCAGCGCCCCGGCCTGCCGCTCCTCGGGAATTGTTGCCATGGCGTCGGCTGCAGTAATCGACAGAGCGCTGGTGGTCGTTACACACATCAGCACGGAAGAGGTCGATAGCCCGCCAGCAATGCGCCCGACGATGGCGGCGTAAATGCCATGGATAGGGTTGACCCCGGTCATCACCGCCGCGGCCATACCATCGGGGATCGCAGCTATGCCCGCAATCAAGCCCGCCGGCAGGTCTGCCTTGATGTCCTGCCACCACAGTGGCAATTGCCGCAAGATGCGTTTGATCATGATCGAGAACCCAGTGGTCATCAGAGCTGCGTCAGCGCATGCGAGCTGGTGATGTATGGGCTGTTGTTGCGACTGGCCGCGCTATTTACGCTTGCCGTTTTCCCCGCTTAAGGTGATCCCTTGCCTGGCTTGGTTTATCACCCCATTTCGCTACTGTTCTTGTCGATTGCGCCTCCGTTCAAAGGGCTGCTGAGCCGGTTTCACGCCTGCATGCAACCGCTGCCTGGGAAGGATCCAGACTTCACGACCCACCTCTGGCGATGCACAGGCGAGGAGGCAACGTCGATAGATTCCTAGCCCAGGTCGTCTGATGTCTGTACGCTTTAATGCGCCTTCTGCAGCCGAGCATCCGCTTGCAGCCAGGCTGCGCCAGACGGCTCGCCTGATCGGGCTGGGCGCCGCCGGATTCGGCATGCTGGCCATCGCTCTGGGAGCGGTGCTGCCGGCATCGGCTGAAACTGCCTGGCTCCCTAATTTGTCTGGCGCTGCTTTTCTTCTGCTGAGCGGCCTGTCGCTGTATTTGCAGGTCCCCTCCCCCGTCAGCGTCACACAACAACGTTGGAGCAAGCTACTAGCCGGCCTCGCCGGTCTGGTCGTTCTGATCAGTGGTTTGGCAGCAGGCCCATGGTTTAGTGGCGAACTTCCTGCGGTAGAGTCGCAGTCGTCGATTCCCTTCGTCAGCGGCCTGCTCACCTCGCTGTCGCTATTAACGCTCGAGCAACGGGGCTGGCGTGGGAGGCTGGGCTGGCTGGCGGCCGTCGCCATTCTGTCGTTCGCCCTGTTCATCTTGATCGACTATTTGTATGCCTTCCGCGCCATCAACTACGTTCCTGTGTATCGGCCATTGACATTGCCAACAGCCACAGCCTACGCCTTGCTCGGCCTGGGGCTGCTGCTGGCCAATCCCGGCTATTCACCGACTCGGGTACTGCAAAGCAACGGCCCGGGTGGGCTGATGGTGCGCCGCCTGTTGCTGCCGGCGCTGGCGTTGCCGCTGCTGCTGCTTTGGCTGCTACGACTTGCAATACGCCACGACGCCCTTGATCTCAGCCTGGGTTATAGCTTGACCACCAGCGCCCTGATCGTCTCGCTAGCGGCGGTGATCTGCTATCAGGCCAGGATGGTCGACCGCTTGGCGACGCAGGCCCGCCAGCAACTGGATGAAGCGGAAGCAAGCTACCTGCGTCGAATCGAGCTCGCCGTCGAAGCGGCCGAACTCTATCTGTGGGAAGTCGATCCGCATTCCGGGCAGATCTATCACAGCAATAGCTACATGGCTGAACTGGGCTACGAATCCAGCCAAGCCACATCGCACCTTGCCTGGTGGTCTCGGATAATCGATCCGGGCGATCTGCAACGGGTGCAGTCCGCTTGGGAGCAACTGCTGGCCGGAGCGGAAGACTTGTTCCAGACGGAGTTGCGGGTACGGAGCAAGCATGGCGAAATCCGCTGGATGTACGCCCGGGCCAAGGTC
>DASULL010000063.1:0-3181 GCA_036278215.1 Gammaproteobacteria bacterium
GATACGCGCGGTTACCAGCTCGCCCGGCTTCACCCCGGGCGCAGCCCCAAGATAGACCTGCCCGTCGATCTCAGGGGCGTCCGCCATGGTGCGGCCAATCGCACCTTCGCTATCCACCTCATCGATGAGGATTTGCTGGACGCTGCCGATCTTGCGCTGCAACTTGTCGGCACTGATACGCGCCTGCAGCAGCATGAAGCGCTCCAGCCGCTCCTCTTTGATCTCCTCCGGGACCGAACCGGGCAGGTCGTTGGCAGCCGCCCCCTCGACTGGCGAGTACTTGAAACAGCCAACCCGATCCAGTTGGGCCTCTTCCAGGAAACTCAGCAGTTCCTCGAATTCGGCCTCTGTCTCGCCAGGAAAACCGACTATGAAGGTGGAGCGAATCGTGATGTCCGGACAGATTTCACGCCACGCCTGGATCCGGGCCAAGTTGGCCTCGCTGGAAGCCGGCCGGCGCATGGCCTTGAGTACCCTCGGACTGGCGTGCTGCAGCGGCACGTCAAGGTAGGGCAGGATCTTGCCTTCCGCCATCAGCGGAATGACCTCGTCAACGTGCGGGTAGGGGTACACATAGTGCAGCCGCACCCACATCCCGAGATCGCCCAATGCCTGGCAAAGCTCGGTCATGCGCGTCTTCACCGGCCGCCCCTGCCAGAAGCCCAGGCGGTAGCGCTGGTCGACGCCGTAGGCGCTGGTGTCCTGCGAAACCACCAGCAGCTCCTTGACCCCAGCCTGTGCCAGCCGCTCTGCCTCGTCCAGCACTTCGCCTACCGGCCGGCTCACCAGGTCGCCACGCATGGATGGAATGATGCAGAAGGTGCAGCGGTGGTTACAGCCCTCGGAAATTTTCAGATACGCGTAATGGCGCGGCGTCAGCCGGATGCCTTGCGGCGGCACCAGGCTGACAAAAGGGTCGTGCCGCGGCGGCAAGTGTTCGTGCACCGCACCCAAGACATCTTCATAAGCGTGCGGCCCGGTCACTTTCAGGACCCTGGGATGACGCTCCTGAATGAGCTCCGCCTTGGCGCCCAGGCAACCGGTGACTATGACTTTGCCGTTCTCGGCAAGCGCCTCACCAATCGCCTCCAACGACTCCTCGACCGCCGCATCGATGAACCCGCAGGTATTGACGACCACCAGATCGGCATCCTGATAAGTTGGTACCAACTGGTACCCCTCGGTTCGCAGCTGCGTCAGGATGCGCTCGGAATCGACCAGCGCTTTGGGGCAGCCGAGGCTGACGAAGCCGATTTTCGGATCCTTAACCATTACGTTCTGTCCTGCCAGGCATTGCTACTGGCGTCGCCACGCCATACTGAAATATTCGGAGCTCTCGCGAGGAGCGGCACTATACGGCACTGGCGGGTCGCTGAAAAAGGTCGGCGAAACCATTTTCCGAACCTTCACCGCCAACTACGCCACGCTGCTGCAACAGAGGTCGTCGAGGCTCTGTTTGTTCCGGCAACTACGCGCTTCGATATTCCCTGGCAGCGGCAGAGGCTTATGCCGATGGACACATCCCAGCAGTTCGACTTCGACGCCTGGGCAGAGCTCGCCAAAAGCGATCCGGCTGCTTTCGAGCGACAACGTATCGACGCCATTGAGGAATTTCTGCAGCAGGTGCCCCTCGAGCGAAGACAGCGCTTACGCTGCCTGCAATGGCGCATCGACCATACCCGTGAACGGGCCGCCAATCCGATGTCCGCCTGCCTGCGGATCTCGCAAATGATGTGGGACTCCCTGCTCGGCAACGGCGGGCTGCTGGAAGCCCTGGAGCGCCTGCGCCGGCCCTGCGCCCCAGCCGTACCGCCGCCGCGCGCCAAAGTGCTCGACTTCAGGCAGCACGGCAAGGACTAGAGCCCATCAGAGGATAGGTGCGCGATTTTTCGCGGCCTGCCGGCTTGCCAGTTGTCGACACTGCAGCTATGATTGCCGCCTTTCAGTTCGCCGACCGGCAAACTGTTGCCGCCTAAGGTGCAGGTCATGAAGAAAGATATTCACCCCGAGTACCGCGACGTGGTCTTCCAGGATCTCTCGTCGGACTTCGCGATCCTTACCCGGTCAACCGTTCGGACCAGGGAGACCATTACCTGGACCGACGGCAAAGAGTATCCGCTCTACAAGATTGAAGTGTCGAGCAAGAGCCACCCGTTCTTCACCGGCAAGCAACGCGTGGTGAGCACCAGTGGCCGCGTGGACCAGTTCCGCAAGAGATTCGGCGGCCTCAGCTCGAAAACCAAATAGTCGCAACCCGGCTTCAGAAGGCGCCCCATGGCGCCTTCTTTGCTTCTCGGTCCTTAGATTTGTTGGTACTATCGGCCGGTCCTACCAAAGGCTGTTAGCACAGCCATCGCGCCCTCCTCATCCATTGTCGGACCAGTACTGGCACCCACGATCAGCCGAGGGGTTGCGCACGGACACGGCTGCGAGCATCCTGCCCGCGGCTGCTGCCACGGCAGTATATGAACGGCAATGAGCGAAGACTGTTAGGAGAGCGTTCCATGTCGAAAAAGACCGTTACCATTACCGACAACGTCAGCGGTAAGAGCGCGGAGTTCCCGATCCGGAGCGGCACCCTCGGGCCGGATGTCGTCGACATCAAGAACCTCTACAAAGAGTTCGGCTACTTCACCTACGACCCGGGCTTCACCTCCACCGCCAGCTGTCGCAGCGACATCACCTTCATCGACGGCGACCAGGGCGTGCTGCTCTATCGCGGTTACCCGATCGAACAGCTGGCGGAGCAGAGCAGCTTTATCGAAGTCGCCTATCTGCTGCTTTACGGCGAACTGCCCACCGCCGAGCAGTTGAAGAGCTTCAACACCTCCATCACCAGGCACACCATGGTGAACGAGAGCGTGAAGAACTTCTTCAACGGCTTTCACTACAACGCTCACCCCATGGCCATGCTGACTGCCGTGGTCGGCTCCCTGTCGGCTTTCTACCATGACGGCCTCGACATCAACGATGCCGCCAGCCGCGACCTGTGTGCTCACCGCATCATCGCCAAGATGCCGACCATCGCCGCTGCCGCCTTCAAGCACATGGCGGGCGAGCCGTTCGTCTACCCGCAGAATGCGCTGAGCTATACCGGCAACCTCCTCAACATGCTGTTCTCGCGCCCGTCCGAGCCGTACGAGATCAGCCCGATCGCCGAGAAGGCGCTGGATCAGCTGCT
>DASULL010000064.1:0-4152 GCA_036278215.1 Gammaproteobacteria bacterium
CGCTCGATTTGCAGCGTCTTCTGGGCAGCTTCGAGGTTCTTGGTCTTGATTGCGACCATCGCATCTTGCTCAATCTCGTTGCGGCGCTTGGCACGAGATTGGATTTCCTCGGTCAGCCGGGTAAGGCCTTCGGCGTCGAAGGCGTTGTTGGCATTGAAGTGCTCAATGGAGGTTTGGTCGAGCCCGGTGAGGGAAACGCTTTCCAGTTCAAGTCCGTTTTTGTCGAGGTCTTCAGCAACGGCTTGTTGTACCGCCAGCACGAACTGCGTGCGCTGTTCATGGAGCTCCTGCATGCTCATGGTCGCTGCCACTGCGCGGAGAGCATCGACGAACTTACCTTCGACAAGCTCCTTCAGCTGTTCTGGATAGAGAGTCTTGAGGCCGAGCGTCTGGGCGGCATTGGCGATGGCCCCTTCTGTTTGGGCCACGCGCACATAAAATTCCGCGGTAACGTCAACCCGCATGCGATCCCGGGTAATCAGTGCGTCGTTCTCGGAGCGGCGCACTTCCAGTCGCAGGGTGTTCATGTTGACCGGGATAGCTTCGTGCAGGACAGGGAGCACGAGGGCGCCGCCGTCTTTTACTACTCGCTGGCCACCCCAGCCGGTACGGACAAATGAAAGTTCCTTGGTGGCCCGTTTGTACAAGCGTGCCAGGATCAAGCCAAGCGTGATCAGCGCAACGACGATTATTCCTGCGATGACGCTGATGGGTACAAGGTTGTACATCTTTTAGCTTTCCCGTTGTTTTTTAGATTATTTTGGCTGAGGGAACGTCAGTCGATTAGCGCAGCATTGGTATTACGAATCGCTCGGAAGCGGATCCCGATTCTGGCAACCAGGATCACTGCCGTGCCGGCGGTGAAGCTCTCGCCCGCTATATCCGGCTCTACCATGATGTAGTGGGTGGCGCCGAAGCTATCGGTAAGCTTGGCTTGTGCCGGATAGCCCTGGCTGGCTGTACCTAGGGTGATGTAAGCGATTTTGCCGATGAAGCTGTCGGCAGAAACGGCGGACGTCTCAACCTTCGGCATGATTTTTTCCAGCCCTCGCGCCAGCAGACGAACCACCGGCAGGGCCGCCAGAAATGCCGGCACGGTGGCCGGAAGAGCAGGCCAGAGGAAGCCGAACAGGTCATGGGTGATGCTCTGGATCAGCAGGCCGATCAGGCCGAAGGCTGTCAGGAAGATGATCAGCAGCATCAGGACCGGCACCTTACCGATCCGCAGCCAGCCGAGCAGCCGCGACAGCGCGCCGCCCTGGATGTCCGGCGAGTCGAGGTCGCCGTTGAAGTCGGGGAGCAGCGACTCCAGGGTGGCTGACAGCTGCCAACCGAGCACCAGGCCGACGCCCTCGAGCGCGGCGATCAGCAGCATCACCGCCAGCGCAACGGTGAAGGGCAGATTTTGATCGGCCAGCAGAAGAGCAATCGACTCAGTCATCTTTCACGCTCGTTTTCAGTTGGACGAGGCGTTCGTTGATCTGGTTGGCCTTGCTCGATTGCCTCAGCTCGGCGAGCGCCAGCGATAACTCATCAACGCTGGTTGCGGGCAGCGGCTGACCATGCTGCTGGCGAAAGCGGGCCAGTTCAGCCTGCAGCTCCTGCCGTTGGTTTTGGAGGGCGGCGATGTGTCGATTGTATTCGGCTTCGTTGGCAAGACAGTCGGCAATAGTTGCTTGTAGCTGGGGAAGCTGGGCCTCGATATCGATTTGCCGTTCGATTGCGAGGATTGCCAAATCATCACGGGAGGCGCGCACGGCTTGCTCGGCTTGAGCTGCCAGCAGCTCGCGTTCGCTGGTCAGCTGAGCTAGCTGTTGGGTTGCGTGATGTTGCTTGCTGAGGACCTGGCCTAGCGCGTGGCGGGCTTCTTCAATGGTGGCATCGACGTTGCGCAGCGCTTGTTCCACCAGCAGGTCCGGCGCTCCATCGTCCAAAGCATTGACCAGCGCATGGGTGTTAGCCCGGATCAACTGGCCAATCCGCTCAACGAGACTCTGCTTCATGAGCCGTCCCTTTATTGTTTTTCTTAGCCTGCCTTGATTCGCTCTGTGCGAGGATGAACGAATGCAGTTGGCGCGGTGACGAGTATGGTAGCAGGAACAACGTCTAGGGTGACCGCTCCTATACGGTGCCGCCGTCGGTTTACCACTTGCCGGCACAGCGGTATGCTTGGCGACCGTCCACAGCTCGCGGTGATATTTCCGAATGGCGAAGAAGGTTTACGTCAAGACGCACGGCTGCCAGATGAACGAATACGATTCGGCCAAGATGGCGGATCTGTTCGTTGCCGAGCGGGGCTTCGAGCGGGCGCAGACGCCTGAGGAGGCCGACGTCATCCTGCTCAATACCTGCTCGATCCGCGAAAAAGCGCAGGAGAAGGTGTTCTCGCAGCTTGGCCAGTGGCGGCAGCTGAAGGAGCAGAAACCGGAGCTGGTGATCGGCGTCGGCGGCTGCGTGGCGAGCCAGGAAGGCGAGGCGCTGGTGCAGCGCGCGCCCTTCGTCGACATGGTGTTTGGGCCGCAGACCCTGCACCGGCTGCCGGAAATGTACGACGCCGCCTGCGCCAGCCGGCGGCCGCAGGTGGACGTCAGCTTCCCCGAGATCGAGAAATTTGACCGCCTGCCGGAGCCGCGCGCCGAGGGTCCGACTGCTTTTGTCTCGATCATGGAAGGCTGTAGCAAGTACTGCACTTTCTGCGTGGTGCCGTACACCCGTGGCGAAGAAGTGAGTCGGCCGTTCGACGATGTCATCGCCGAGGTCGTCATGCTGGCCGAGCAGGGCGTGCGCGAGGTGAATCTGCTGGGGCAGAACGTCAACGCCTACCGCGGGCCCATGCACGACGGCACGATCGCCGACCTGGCGCTGCTGGTGCACTACATCGCTGCGATCGACGGCATAGAGCGCATCCGCTATACCACCTCACACCCGGCCGAGTTCTCCGATGCCCTGATCCAGGCATACGCCGATGTCCCGCAGCTGGTCGGCCACCTGCACTTGCCGGTACAGAGCGGTTCCGACCGCATTTTGCGGATGATGAAGCGCGGCTATACGGCCGCCGAATACATCGAGAAGATCCGCAAGCTGCGCGCGATTCGGCCCGATATCAGTATTTCCTCGGATTTCATCATCGGTTTCCCCACTGAAACCGAAGAGGACTTCCAGGCGACCATGGCGCTGATCGAGGAGATCGGCTTCGATCAGTCGTTCAGCTTCATCTACAGCCCGCGGCCGGGCACGCCGGCGGCGCAGTTGGTCGACAATGTCCCGCCCGAGGAAAAGTCGCGCCGGCTGCAACACCTGCAGGCCACCATCAATGCCAATGCGCAGCGCATCAGTCAGGCGATGGTGGGGAGCGTGCAGAATGTGCTGGTTACCCAGCCGTCCAAAAAGGACCCGCATCAACTGGCGGGGCGCACCGAGAATAATCGGGTGGTGAACTTCGATGGCCATCCGCGGCTGATCGGCCGCTTCGTGCAGGTACGCATCACCGAGGCCATGCCGAACTCGCTGCGTGGCGAGCTGGTCCAGGTGGATGATGCGGGTGTCGCTTGACGGCTTATTGAAGGGGCTGTTTTTGCCCGCACGATCTGAACATGGCATGGCCCCAGATGGTCTATTGTTTAGCTGTCCATGCGATCGCTATCTGAACCGCAGACCGAGAGGAGCGGATTGAAAGAGCAACCCCCATCCCAGGACTTCTATCTGGAGCCCGCTGACAACCAACGCCTGGCCCGCCTTGGCGGGCAGTTCGACGAAAATCTACGGCAGGTCGAACGTCGTCTTGGCGTTGAGATCAACAACCGTGGACACCGTTTTCGGGTGATCGGCGAGACGGCCAACATCGAGGCCGCGATTCGCGTCCTGCACGACCTGTATGAAGCGACCGAGCGCGAAGAGCTCACGCCGGAGCGGGTACACCTGTTCCTACAGGACTCGGAGGTCGCAGCGCCGCGGCCGAAGAATGGCGAGCCTAGCGACGAGGTAGTGATTCGCACCCGGCGCGGCGAGATTCGCGGCCGTGGGCCGAATCAGCGCGCCTATCTCAGCGCCATTCGAAAGTACGATCTCAACTTTGGTATCGGCCCAGCCGGTACTGGGAAGACGTATCTTGCGGTGGCGGCGGCGGTCGAGGCGCTGGAAACCGAGCGCGCC
>DASULL010000065.1:0-4065 GCA_036278215.1 Gammaproteobacteria bacterium
CGTCGCGCAACGGCCGCGCCACCTCGTCGGGCGGCCGCACCACGATATGCGCCTGCGCGCCCAGCGTCTTGTCGATCAAGGTGCTCTGCAAGCCGTTGATCAGCGCGGTGAGAAAGATGATGACGGCCACTCCCAGCGCCACGCCGCTGACGATCAGCACGGTCTGAAAGCGCCCGTCCCGCAGAAAGCGCACCGCTACCACCCAGGCGAACGGCATCAGCGTCGCACCTCTCGGGTCCGCACCCGCTCCCCGACGATAACGCCGTCCGGTTCGATGATCACCTGCTCGCCGGCGGCGACGCCACGTCGTATCTCCACCCGCTCGTCGCCCAACAACCCCACAGCGACCTCCTGCCGGGCCACCCGGCCATCGCGCACCAGCAACAGCCACGGCCGCGCATCCACAGCGCGCACGGCGCTGCGCGACACAGTCAGCGCCTGCTCCCGCCGGCCGACCAGGACGTCGACGCTTACCGTCATATCGGCGCGCAGATAGGCCGGCGGCGTCGGCACCGTCAGCTTGACGGTTATCGTGGCCCGCTGCACATCCACCGCCGGCGCGATAAAACTCACCCTGGCGGCGAAGCGCTCTCGGGGATAGGCATCGGCCGAGGCCAGCGCCGGCTGCCCCAGCCGCAGCAGCCCGAGGTTGCGCTCATCGAACTGGGCCTCGATCAGGGTCTCGCCGCGGCTGACCAACACCAGCACGCGGGTTCCCGGCTGCACCACATCGCCCGGATCGACCTCTCGCCGGATCACGGTCGCCGCCAGCGGCGCGCGGATCACTGTATGGTCCAGCCGCGCCCGCGTCTCGGCCAGCGCCGCCTGCGCCTGCTCGCGGCCGGCAACGGCCGCCTGATACTCGCTGCCGGCCGGCTGCAGCGCAGCCAGAGCCTGCTCCGCGCTGCGCAGCCGGCTGGCCGCCAGGTCCACGGCATCCTTGCGCGTCTCCAGCTCGGCTTGGCTGACGAAGCGCTCCCGCGCCAACGCTTGGTTGCGGCGATAGTCGCGCTGCGCTTGGCGCAGCTGTAACTCGGCCTGAGTCCGCTGTTCCGCCGCCACTGGCCGGCGCACCTGCTCGATCTGGCGCAGATTGGTCAGTGCCTGTTGCAAGGCAGCCTCGGCGTTGCGGACAGCGGCCTCGGCTTCTTCGCTGACCAGACGGACTAGCGGCTGCCCCGGCGCCACCAGCGCGCCTTCCTCGACTAGCACCTGCGCCACCGTGCCGACCAGCACGCTGCCCACCTCGATACGCTCCGGCCCGATCACCCGGCCGGTCGCCACCAGCCGCTGCTCCAACGCCTGCGGCCGCACCGTCTCGACCGCTACCAAGGGCGGCAGCAACCAATACCCGGCCAGCGCCAGCAACAGGAGCAAGGCGACGACGATGACCCAGCGCAGCCGCATGGATGGCTTTCCTTTTAGGATTTATTGCAATCTGCGGGCACGCCCGGACGAGGCAACGCAGCCACCGCTGCCTGATCGGTGCAGATAAGCCGGAATCAGCCCTTGATGCAGATCAGCGGCTCCAGCCGCGCCACCCGTCGGGCCAGCCCGGCCGCCTCCGAGGCCTCCGCCACCGCGGCGACGTCCTTGTATGCTCCGGGCGCCTCCTCGGCCACGCCGCGCCAGGAGGGGCTGCGGATCGAGATGCCTTTTGCCGCCAGCTCCTCGGTGACCTGCTGACCGCGCCAGGTGCGGGTTGCCTGATGCCGGCTCATCGCCCGGCCCGCCCCGTGGCAGGCGCTGCCCAGGGCGATCCGCATCCCCTCCTCGGTGCCGGCCAGCACATAGGAGGCGGTGCCCATGGTGCCGCCGATCAGCACCGGCTGGCCCACCGCCCGGTATTCCGCCGGCAAGCTGGGATGGCCGGGGCCGAAAGCGCGGGTGGCGCCTTTGCGGTGGACGTAGAGCTCCCGCTCCTCGCCGTCGACCAGGTGCCGTTCCACCTTGCAGGTGTTGTGGGAAACGTCGAACAGCAGGGTCAGCCTGGCCTGCGGCAGCACCTCGTGGAAAGCCTGCCGGGTGAGGTGGGTGATGACCTGGCGGTTGGCGAAGGAGCAATTGATGGCGGCGCGCATGGCGCCCAGATAGCGCTGCCCCAGCTCGGAACGGATGGGCGCGCAGGCCAGCTCCCGGTCCGGCAGGTCGATGCCGAAACCCTTGGCCTGCAGCGCCATGGAACGGAGAAATTCGGTGCCGATCTGGTGGCCCAGGCCGCGCGAGCCGCAGTGGATGCTGACCTCGACCTGGTCGAGCGCCAGGCCGAAGGCTTTGGCGGTGGGCTCATCGAAGATCTCCACGACCCGCTGCACTTCCAGGTAGTGGTTGCCCGAGCCAAGGGTTCCCAGCTCGTCGCGCTGGCGCTGCTTAGCCTGCTCGGAAACCTGCCCCGGCTCGGCGTCGGCCATGCAGCCCAGCTCCTCGATGTAGTCCAGATCCTCGGCCATGCCAAAATCCGACTGCACCGCCCACTGGGCGCCGCCCAGCAGCATCTCGTCCATCTCTCGCTTGCTCAGGCGCAGCCGGCCGGTGCTGCCGACTCCGGCGGGAATGGCGTATTCGAGCGCGTCCGCCAGCAGTTCCTGCACCGTCCGCAGCTCGCCGCTCTGCAGTCCGGTGTGCAGGGTTCGCACGCCGCAGGAAATATCGAAACCGACTCCGCCGGCGGAGATCACGCCGCCCTGCTCCGGGTCGAAAGCCGCGACCCCGCCGATCGGGAAACCGTAGCCCCAGTGCGCGTCGGGCATGGCGTAGGCAGCGCCGACGATGCCGGGCAGGCGGGCGACGTTGCTGATCTGCTCGGCCACCTTGTCATCCATGTCCTCGACCAGCGCCTGGTTGGCGAAGATGATGGCCGGCACGCGCATCCCGTTCTTGGAGGGAATGCGCCAGGCGCAATCGGATATCCGTTCCAGCTGGGCAAGTTCCATGGCGGCATCCTCCTAGACATCGACAATGCACTGGGCCAGCCACTGCCCCGGCGCCGTTTCGACAACCTGCAGCGCAGTCAGGGTGGCGCCTTTCACCTCCACCGCCGGCCGGTGGCGCTCGATGTCCACCGGCTCGCCTTCAGCCGTGGCGGTCAACCGGCCATCGGCAATCTCCACGGCGTAGCGGCCGAACAGCAGGCGGCGGGTGGCCATCTCGTAAACGAGGGCGTTGATCCAGTCGAGCAGGAGAAACTCCAGGTCCGGCGCCTCCCGCTCGATCTGCACGGACTCGCGGAGCCGGATCTTGCCCGGCTCGGTGATCAGCGCCGTCAGGGCCAGCGCCGCCTGCCGGAACGCCTCGGCCGGCGTGGCGCCATAGCCGCGGATGCCGATGTCGGCGCCGTGCTCGAGGTGCTCCCAATGTTCCGTCGCCACAAATAACCAGCCTCCATGCGCTGCCGAACCGACCTCGGAACATAGCCCGCCCTTGCAACAGCGGTAACTTGCGGTGGGCTGGGTTGTAGGGATGGCCACCGGCCGACGGCCAAGGTTGGGATCGCCGCATCCGACTCCAAGCGGCTGTCGACACCGCGCAGGCTCTTGAACACACCACGTCTTCGCCCCAGTTGGCGGTCGAAGACGGCGCCACCCTCTTCTCAAGCACTCTCACCAGCAGCGCCGCCACCCCGGGAAGACAGGAGGTCCACATGCCTTCCAGAGATCCTGGCACCACCGCCGTCCGTATCGCGGCCGGCGACCAAACTATTGCTGCCGATCTGAGCCTGCCAGCGCAGGCCGCAGGAGTCGTGCTGTTTGCCCACGGCAGCGGCAGCAGCCGGTTCAGCCCGCGCAACCGACTGGTGGCCGGTTATCTGCAGCAGGCCGGCATCGGCACTTTGCTGCTGGACCTGCTGACCGAGGCGGAGGAGCAGATCGATCTGCGCACCGGCGAGTACCGGTTCGACATCCCGCTGCTGGCCCGCCGGCTGGTCATGGCCACCGACTGGGCTGCCGTCGATGACCAGCTCAGCACTCTGTCGCTCGGCTATTTCGGTGCCTCTACCGGCGCCGCGGCGGCCCTGGTGGCGGCCGCCGAGCGGCCCGACCGGATCAGCGCGGTCGTCTCTCGCGG
>DASULL010000066.1:0-5402 GCA_036278215.1 Gammaproteobacteria bacterium
TGCAGAGACAGCAGGAAACAGGCTGCGCATCCCGCAGTGGAATAGCAGCGGCTGTTCGGCTTCGACCAGGAACTGGTTGAAGGTGAATCCCGCCGGGGGCCCGATCTCGGCGACGTAGGTGGAGAGTCGGTAGATACCAGACGCAATTTCGGTGCAGCGGGTTTCCATGAGCGTCTCCCGGTTGTCCCCGATTGCCGGGAAACAAGTCCAGTGAGCCTAGTTGGGGCGGGTGGGAGATGCGCTCAAGGCTGGCCGTAGTGACGGGAGCCCCGCTCTAGCGGGGCCAGCTCGAATCGGGGAACTGGGTCTGGGAGTGGTAAACAGCGATCTTGCTGTCTTGACGCACCAGGGCGATCAGGCGTGCGCCTGTGCCAGTGCCTTGATTCGCTCTACCGTTGCGAAGAAGCCGCTGCGCCTGTTGGGGCTGAGGTTTTGCTCCAGGCCGAGGCGGGTGAAGATCTCCTTGATGTCGGTGTCGAGGATTTCCTGCGGCGTGCGGCCGGAGTAGACCATCAGGATGATGGCAAGCAAGCCTTTGACGATGAAGGAATCGCTGTCGGTGCGAAAATGCAGGTGAGGCGGGTTGCCAGGTTCGATCGCTTCGACCAGCCATACCATGCTGGTACATCCTTGGACGCGATTCGCTTCGGTTTTGTCGGCATCGGCCAGGGGCGGGAGCTTGCGGCCGAGGTCGATGAGGATGCGGTAGCGATCTTCCCAGTCGCTGAGTAGTTCGAAAGTGTCGGTAAGCTCGTCAATGTGCATGATCTGTCCTGGTGGCGGCGGCCCATTTTGCGCCAATTCGCCGAGGCGTCAAGGAAAGCGGCGGACCTGGTAAGGGCGGTTACCCGCAGGCGGAATTGCGGAATGCCGGTAGCGGAAAACATGCACGCCCGGCGCTGCCGGGCGTGCGTAACAGAGGATGCTGAGTTTAAGCAGTGACTTCGCGGCTGGCCGTCGTCGCAGCGGCGGCGAGGCGCTGCTCGAGCTGGTCGAGTTCCTGCTGCAGCGCCTGCGGCATGCGTTCCTGGAAGCTCTGGTAGAACTCGCGGATCAGCGGAATCTCCTGGCGCCAGCCATTGACGTCTACGCCGAGCAGGGTTTCCAGCGCGTCGTCGGCGATTTCCAGGCCGGCAAGGTCCAGCGCCTGCTTGCTGGGTAAGTGGCCGATCGGGGTCTCGATCGCTTCGGCGGTGCCGGCGCAGCGCTCGAACACCCACTTCAGGACCCGGCTGTTTTCGCCGAAGCCTGGCCAGAGGAAGGCGCCGTCGTCGCTCTTACGGAACCAGTTGACGTAGAAGATTTTCGGCAGCTGGGCGCCGGCTTTCTGGCCGATGGTCAGCCAGTGGTTCCAGTAGTCGGCCATGTTGTAGCCGCAGAAAGGCAGCATTGCCATCGGATCGCGGCGCAGATCGCCGATCTTGCCGGCGGCGGCGGCGGTCTTCTCGGAGGCGATGATGGAGCCGAAAAAGGCGCCCTGTTGCCAGTCGCGCGCTTCGTTGACCAATGGCACCACCGTGCCGCGGCGGCCGCCGAACAGGATCGCGGAAATCGGTACGCCGGCCGGGTCGTTCCATTCGGGGGCGATCACCGGGCACTGGTCGGCCGGCGCGGTGAAGCGAGCGTTGGGATGCGCGGCCGGACGGCCGGAGTCTGGTGTCCAGTCCTGGCCGGTCCAGTCGATCAAGCGGGCCGGGGCATCCTTGGTCATGTCTTCCCACCAGATGTCGCCGTCGTCGGTGAGTGCGCAGTTGGTGAAGAAGACGTTGCTGTGCAGGGTGTTCATCGCATTCGGGTTGGAATGCATGCTGGTGCCGGGAGCCACGCCGAAGAAGCCGGCTTCCGGGTTGATGGCGTACAGGCGGCCGTCGGCGCCGAACTTCATCCAGGCGATGTCGTCGCCGATAGTCTCCACCTTCCAGCCGGGCAGGGTAGGATTCATCATGGCCAAGTTGGTCTTGCCGCAGGCGCTGGGGAAGGCGGCGGCGATGTATTTGGCTTCGCCCTCGGGGTTGGTGAGCTTGAGAATGAGCATGTGCTCGGCCAGCCAGCCTTGGTCGCGGGCCATGACCGAGGCAATGCGCAGGGCGAAGCACTTCTTGCCGAGCAGGGCGTTGCCGCCGTAGCCGGAGCCGAACGACCAGATCTCGCGCGTCTCCGGGAAGTGCACGATGTACTTGTTGTCTTTGTTGCAGGGCCAGGGCACATCCTGCTGGCCTGGCTCAAGCGGGGCGCCAACGGAATGCACACAGGGCACGAACTCGCCATCGCCGAGCGCGTCCAGCACCGCCTTGCCCATGCGGGTCATGATGCGCATGTTGCAGACAACGTACGGCGAATCGGAGATCTGGACGCCAATATGCGCGATGGGCGAGCCGATCGGGCCCATGCTGAACGGGATGACGTACATGGTGCGGCCGCGCATGCAGCCGTCGAACAGGCCGTCAAGGGTGGTGCGCATTTCGGCCGGATCGCACCAATTATTGGTCGGACCGGCGTCGATTTGGTGTTCGGAGCAGATGAAGGTGCGGTCTTCGACTCGGGCTACGTCGGCTGGATCGGACTGCACCAGATAGCTGTTCGGGCGCTTGCTGTCGTTCAGGCGGCGGGCAGTGCCGTTTTTGACCATCAGGTCGCACATCGCCTGATATTCTTGCTCGGAGCCGTCCACCCAGTGAATGGCGTCTGGCTTGCAAAGTTTGGCAATGGTATCGACCCAGGCCAACAAATTTTTGTTCCGCGTCATGTCTCTCCCTCAAAAAGTCTCTTTCTATTTCGTGTTCTCGGCTGCTGCTCGCCCTATTTGACAGGCTTGCATGTGCTGAACGGCCCCGGCCGGCTGCGCAAACCGCAAATGATACCCTCGATGCGGCGGACAAGACATCCGCACCGCGCTGATCAATCCAATGCTGGGGAAATATGGCCCTGTGCCGGGGTACGGCGGCAAGTCTTTGGGTGAACTTGGTGCCTTGCTTTCAGAAACCAAGCTTGGAAGCCTGGAAAGCGTCGGCAATTGGGCATTCTGGTGTCAGTGTAGCCAGCAATTGCTGCATGATGGCTGCGTCGACCCGATCGAACAGCTCTTTCTCCGACTTATGCGACAGTACCAGTAACCCAGCGGCCTCAAAGCTGCCCATTGCCGCGGTACGGCCTGGTGCAGTCAGCCGACTGAGGTCGCGCGGCGCGATAAACAGCCGATAACGCCCGGCTTCGAAGGTCAGCAGCAGGTTTTCGCTGTGGCGCTGCTGATCGAGCCGCTGCCAGGCAGTGATCAGGCGATCGCCGGCCGCGGCCACCGCTGCGGCGGCATCGCCCTCGATCAACCAGAGCGGCAGGGGGTAGTCCGGCTGCGAGATGGTCAAGCCGCTCCGACGGTACAGATGAAGACCCGAGTCCGGAGTCAGCGCCTCTACCGGCAGCCTGGTATTGGTGGCGTGCAGGTGTTCGTGCCCGAGAATGGAGGCGCCGGCGCGGCCGTTGAAGAGAACGCGGAAACTGCCGCCGGTCGCCGCCGCCAGCTCGAAACCCGCCTGCAGGACCCCGATGTGGTAGCGCTGCGGCCGATGTTCGCTGGGGATGACGGTGAAATGGTTGTCGGTGATCGGAGCGAAGTTGCTGCCGAGTATGAACGCTTCGCCGTTGAGGGTGAGTGGCAAAACGACCTCGGCCGGCGACTGGATAGCGATATTGTGCTGGCACAGATAGCAGCCTTTGCCGCTGGTATCGCGGTTGATCAGTCGATTCTGGTCAACATTGCTGGCGATAACGCCGCGTTCGATCAGCAGGGCGTGGTTGAGCCGCAACTCGCGTTGCGGGTTCCATTGCAGGCGGAAAGCTGGCCCATGGCCGTGGCTGGGGAAGCTCTTTTCTGCCAATTGCGTCGGCTCTGCTGGGTCGAACAGCACATAGCCGGCCTCGACCTGTTGACGAAACAGTGCCCGCAGCGCTGCGGCCAGCCCCGCCTCTCGTGTCAGCTGTAACAGTTCGCTGACGAGTCGCGGGCTGTCAGTGGACGGTAACCGGCGTATCCGCTCGATCCGCGCAAGCGCCTGGGGCGGTAGAGGTGCTTCGGCGACCATCAGCCAGATGACCGGGATGGCCGCCAGATCATGGCGAGCAGCGGCCGCAGACCGCCGTAAGCGGCTAGGCCGGCGGCGTCGGCCAGGAAGTCGACTAGGTCGGCAGCGCGGTGTGGCAAAAAGCTCTGAGCGAGCTCGATCAGCGCGCCGTAGCAGAGCAGTAGCGGTACCTGCCAGCGCCAGTAGGAGGACGGCGAGCGCGACAGGCTGTAGTCGACCAGAAACGCCAGCCCGGCAAAGCCGGCAAAGTGCAGCAGCTTGTCGTTGCCGCCAGACGTCAACGTGCCGGAGCCATCCAACAACGCCATGCTGGTACCCAGCACCAGCGCCAGCAGCAGCATCGGTCGTAACAGCAGCATGATCAGAAGCCGCTCCGTTCGGGTGTTGAGTTGCAGCAGCATAAGGTTGTTCATCCGAGGGCCCCCGTACGCGGCCGTTGCCAAGGCCAGCGGCCTTCCAGTTCGAGCTCCAGCGTGATGCTGAGGAAGGTTCGAATGAGCACGATCAACGCCAGCACCACCACGCTTTCCAGAGTCGGTGTGACGGCGACGGTGCGGATGATGTCGCCGGCGACCAGGAACTCCAGGCCGAGTAGGATGGCGCGGCCGAGAGTTTGCCGATAGCTCTGATAGCCACCTTGGATCCCTTGCTTGAACAGCGCGACGACGAACCAGATGGTAGCGATCAGGATGCCGGACACCATGACCGCGACGCCGGCTACCTCGATCGCGGTTCCCGCCAGCTCGATATAGTTGTTGACTCCCTCCATGCTCTCTCCTTGAGTTACAGCTGTGAAGTGCAGTTCGGACAGCGGGTCGCGGCGATAGGAATAGTGGTCTGGCAATAGACGCAGGTTTTGGTAGCCGGGGTGGCAGGCGGTTCTTCCTGCTTGCGCCGCAGTTGGTTGATGCCGCGGACCAGGAAGAAAGTGGCCCAAGCGACCACCAGAAAGCTGAGTACCGAGTTGATGAACAGGCCGTAGTTCAGGGTAACGGCACCAGCCGCCTGAGCGGCCGCTAGCGAAGCATAGGGCGGTGGCGGATCGCCTGCGCTCAGCAGGATGTAAAAGCCGGTGAAGTCGGTGCCGGACAGGATCAGCCCCAGCGGCGGCATGATGATGTCATTGACCAGCGATTTCGCGATCGAACCGAAGGCGCCGCCGATAATGATACCGACAGCCATGTCGATCACGTTGCCGCGTACCGCGAACTCTCTGAACTCGTTGAGTACCTTGCTCCCACCCGTGCGAGTTTTTTGTATTGCCTGGCGGCCGCGAAACATGTCGAATACCCGGTGGTGGCGGCGAGACAGCGCCGCCCGTCA
>DASULL010000067.1:0-3421 GCA_036278215.1 Gammaproteobacteria bacterium
ATGATGGAGAACACCGCACCGGTAACCAGCACATAGTGGAAGTGGGCCACAACGAAATAGGTGTCGTGGTACTGGAAGTCGGCCGGCACGATGGCCAGCATCAGCCCGGAGAAACCGCCGATTGTGAACAGGATGACGAAAGCGATGGCGAACAGCATCGGCGTCTCGAAGGTGAGCGAGCCGCGCCACATCGTGGCGACCCAGTTGAACACCTTCACCCCGGTCGGCACCGAGATCACCATGGTGGCGTACATGAAGAACAGCGAACCGGCCACCGGCATGCCCACCGCGAACATATGGTGCGCCCACACCAGGAACGACAGGAAAGCGATGGAAGCGATGGCGTAGACCATCGAGCTGTAGCCAAACAGCGGCTTACGCGAGAAGGTCGGGATGATCGCCGAGATGATGCCGAAAGCCGGCAGGATCATGATGTAGACCTCGGGATGCCCGAAGAACCAGAAAATGTGCTGATACAGCACCGGATCGCCGCCGCCGGCGGCGCTGAAGAAGGTGGTGCCGAAATACTGGTCGGTCAGCAGCATGGTGATGGCGCCGGCCAGCACCGGCATTACGCCGATGATGAGGAAGCCGGTAATCAGCCAGGCCCAGGCGAACATCGGCATCTTCATCAGGGTCATGCCGGGGGCGCGCATGTTGAGCACCGTGGCGATAACGTTGATCGCGCCCATGATCGAGGAAATCCCCATCAGGTGAACCGAGAAGATGACGAAGGGGAAGGACATGCCGTGCTGCAGCATCAGCGGCGGGTACATGGTCCAGCCGCCGGCCGGTCCGCCGCCCGGCATGAACAGCGTCGACAGCAGGATGGCGAAAGCGAACGGCAACAGCCAGAACGACCAGTTGTTCATGCGCGGCAGCGCCATATCCGGGCCGCCGAGCATGATCGGGATCATCCAGTTCGCCAGCCCGGTGAAGGCCGGCATGACCGCGCCGAAGATCATCACCAGCGCATGCATGGTGGTCATCTGATTGAAGAAATACGGGTCGACCAGTTGCAGGCCCGGCTGGAACAGCTCGGCCCGCACGATCAGCGCCATGATGCCGCCAACAAAGAACATCGCCAGGGCGAACACCAGGTAAAGCGTACCGATGTCTTTATGGTTGGTGGTAAATAGCCAGCGCTGGAAAAAGTTGCTCGGCGGGCCGTGGTGATCGGCTTCGTGGGTAATCGCCGTCATTGCAATATCTCCTCGTCTATCCCTTAGCGAGCCGCCCGAACGTCGGCCGGCTGTATCAGATCGCCGACGTTGTTGCCCCAAGCGTTGCGCTTGTAAGTAATGATGGCCGCCAGATCCTCGTCGCTGAGATGGGCGAAGGCCGTCATAGCGGTGCCTGGCCTGCCGCGCAGCACGACCTCGAGGTGGGCGGCAACGGCGCCGGTAACCACCGGGCTGCCCTTGAGCGGCTTGAACATCGGCGGCATGCCTTCGCCGTTGGCCATATGGCAGGAGGCGCAGTTGGCTACATATGCCTGCTCGCCACGCTGCATCAGTTCATCCTTGCTGAATTGGGCCAGCGCCGCGACCTGCTGCACGGCGGGCTGCTGCTGTGGCGCAACCGCTGCCGCCGGCTGTTGCGGAGCCGGCTGCGGCTGGCTCGGCGGCTGTGCGGTACCTTGCTGCTGCGCTTGACCCGACTTCGCCTTCTGCTCCTGCACCCAGGCCCGGTATTCGTCCTCGGGCACCGCCCGCAGCACGATCGGCATGAAGGCATGAT
This sequence comes from Gammaproteobacteria bacterium, assembly GCA_036278215.1. GTDB lineage: Bacteria > Pseudomonadota > Gammaproteobacteria > Nitrococcales > AK92 > JAAYIK01. Next base: position 1,741 of record DASULL010000067.1, read on the forward strand.
CGCGGCCGCACAGCTCGGCGCACTGGCCGCGGTAGATGCCGGGCTGCTCCAGCCTGGTCCACTTCTCGTTGATGTAGCCAGGGATGGCGTCCCGCTTCCAGCCCAGGGCCGGTACCCACCAGGAGTGGATGACGTCGTCGGAGGTCAGCAGGAAGCGAACCTTCTTACCGACCGGAAGCACCAACGGGTTGTCCACCTCAAGCAGGTAGTTCTCGACGTCTCGCGGCTGAATGGTCGGATTGCGCTGGCGGGCGAGGTTACTGTGCGGGTCCAGACTGCTGATGAAGCTGATGCCTTCATCCAGATAGTCGTAGCCCCAGCGCCACTGGTAGCCGGTCACCTTGATGGTCAGATCGGCGTTGCTGGTGTCTTCCATCTCCACCAACACCCGAGTTGCCGGGATCGCGATAGCGATCAGGATCAGCATGGGGATGATGGTCCAGACGATTTCCACCGTGGTGCTGTGGTGGAACTGGGCGGCGACTGCGCCCTTAGAGCGGCGGAACTTTATAACGGAATAAATAATAGCGCCGAACACCAAGATGCCGATTGCCACACAGATCCAGAGGATCAGCATGTGGAGGCTGTAAACTTCGCGGCTAATGCCGCTCGCCCCCGGTGTCATGTTCAGCTCGAAGTCGGCCAGTGCGGACCCGGCTGTAAGCAGCCCAGTCGCCAGCGCACCGGCGCGTGCTGCCAGTTTCTTATTTACCAACTTCATCCCCTGCATCTCCAACGATGAGCAAAGGCGTGCTTGGCCTTCAGGCACGCTCTCCCGATCTCGCCATGGGGCCTACCCAGCGCGCGAGCTGACGCGCGAGAGCGGCCCTCTCCTTGTCGTGCAAAAACTGTCCGACTTCGATCGCGACACCGTGCGACCTCAGCAGCAACCGGCTGGGGTACCAGCGGTGGCCTGCCGGCTCCAGGGCGACCTCGGTCCAGTAGGTCTGCAGCGTCAGGCTGAATTCAGCGCGCCGGCGGCCTTTTCGGATCTCGATGCGATCACCCTGAATGATCACAGCTTCCCATTCGTTCGATCGGTGGGCGCTGACATACAGCGCCCAGCCCAACACCCAGATCGTGGCGCCGGCAAATAGCAGCATTGGCCAAAGCCCACGAAAGCTGAGAACAACCGCCGTTCCTAAAGAAGTCGCGGCGATCAGAGCGTATGCAAGGAGTGTCTGCCTCCAGTTAACGGCTATGTTCGGTCGCAGGATAATTTGCCGGTTACCGTCGGCGCTTTCTTCCACGGCCACCATGCAAACCCTCCTCCGCCATGGACACGCCGCGCTGCCCCCGCAGCGGATCTCGACGTGCAGCGCGTAAGCGCCAGAGCCGGTTTACTGAAATTGAGTGTAGCAGGTGAAAAACGGAGCGAAAGTCCAGAAAGAAATCTAATGGGGATGGGGGGCTATTGAAGGCAAAATTGAACCGAGGGAATTCCCTAGAATAGCAGCGGCAAGAGTGTCGGCTTTTGTTTGCTCAACCAAGGGCAAAACGCCCAGCAATGGCGCGGGCAGACGCGCCTGCAGTGTGGCCACCTGAGCCTCGGCCCGCGAGTCGCTCGGGTCGATCAGATTGGCGACCCAGCCGACAAGGCGGAGCCCGTCCGCCTGAACCGCCTCCGCAGTTAGCAAGGCGTGGCTCAGACAACCCAGCCGGATCCCGACCACCAGCAGCA
>DASULL010000068.1:0-3053 GCA_036278215.1 Gammaproteobacteria bacterium
CTGCGGCCCTGCGGCGTAACTTCCAGCGCCCGACCGCGCGCCGCTTGGGTGGCGGCGACATCGAGCCGAGCCTGGTCGGCAAGCACGGTGAGCACATGATCGCGCCGCGCCCGTGCGCGTTGCGGGTGGCGCCGCGGATCATAGTAGGACGGCCCGCGTACTATCGCCGCCAGCAGCGCCAGCTGATGGGGTTGAAGCTCATTCAGCGGCCGGGCGAAGTAGTATTCGGCCGCCATACCGAAACCGTGGATAGCCCGCGGGCCGTCCTGCCCGAGGTACACCTCGTTCAGATAGGCTTCGAGGATTTCCTGCTTGCTGTAGTGCGCCTCCAGCAACAGCGCCATCAAGGCCTCGTTGGCTTTACGCACCATGGTGCGCTCGCTGCTGAGGAAGAAATTCTTGACCAGCTGCTGGGTAATGGTGCTGCCACCCTGCACCACCCGCCCTGCTTTCAGATTGGCGTACAGCGCCCGGCCTACGCCACTGAAGGAAATGCCACGATGCTGAAAGAACTCACGGTCTTCCAATGCCAGCAGGGCATCCACCAGCAGCGGCGGCACCTCTTCCAGTTTCACCAGGATCCGATCTTCCTGATGAGCCGGATAAATGCTGCCGATCAGCGCTGGATCGAGCCGTACCAGATCGATCTCGCCTTCACCGCGTAGGGAGCTGATCTGCCGGCCGGCAAACTGCACTTCCAGGGTCCGGCCCGGTTCGGTGCCATCGGGAAACTGGAAAGCGCGGGTCGTAATCGTAAAGCGGTCGCCGCTGCGCTGATAAGTTCCCGGCTGGCGGCCGCCGGCCTCCGGCCGGTAGTTCAAGGCACGCAGCTCCGCTTCCAGGGTATCCGGCCGCAGGCTCAAGCCTTCGAAAAGTTCCAGCGGCCGGGCGTACACGCGGGCCGGCAATGCCCAACGCTTGCCCTCGAACTCGGTGGTGACGCGGTAATCGAGCCAGAGTCCGTATACCGCCGCGACCGGCAGGGTAAACAGCAGGCTCAGCAGCAACGCCCAGCGCAACCGCCGCCGCCAGCTGCCAGCCGGCTGGGGATTTTTGGCGGAACGCCGACTTGCGCGTTTGCTTGATCGTGACATTGTGAATTGTTGTTTCGTTACGTCAGGACCGGCGCACCGCACCGGTCAGGTTGATAAGAACTCCGGCGAGCCCAAGCCCGATGAATGCGAGCAAGGTCCACAACGGGATGCTCATACCAAAGAGGAGGTCCACTTCGGCACATTCACCGGAGCCGCGCAGCACCAAAGCCACCGCATCGAACAGCGGAAACGTGTCGAGCAGGTAGTTCAGTCCTGGCCCGCATTCCGGTACCTGGTCCGCCGGCAGGCTCTGCAGCCAGGCGTGACGGCCAGCGATAGCGGCACCGAGTGCGGCGGTCAGGGCCAGCAATGCTCCGTAACCATACCGACCGGCAGCGACCGGATTCTGCAAACCGGCCAGCAAAAAAACGATTCCGAGGGCCGCCAGAGCGAGCCGCTGGAAGATACACAGCGGACACGGCTCCAGACCTTCCACGAACTGCAGGTAATAGGCTGCGCCGAGAAGCAGCAGACAGATCAGGAAACCGGCGAAGTTAAGCTGGCGACGGTGCGACGATAGACTTTCGAGCATGATTGTTCCCAGCGGGGCGAAAGGACGTCAGTCTAGCAAAGCGGGGGGCTGGGGACGACGCGGCCGGAAAAGAGGCTGCGAGAACGGGAATCGCGAAGATTCGAGCGTGGCAAAACCAGAGAGATTTACCGTGTCCTGCACAGCGCCGGCAGCGGGTTTGCCGAGCCGCGAGGAAGGCCGCCAGCGCTGTTACATGAAACCGAGCTGCAGACGGGCACCTTCCGACAGACGCTCGGGCGTCCACGGCGGTTCCCACACCAGTTCAACAGTACAGGATGAAACTCCGGCCACCTGCTCGACCGATTGCTTGACCATGGTCGGCAAGGTATCGGCCACCGGACAGGCCGGTGCCGTCAGCGTCATGTCGATGCGAACATGACCTTGATCGTCGATAGCGAGGTTGTAGATCAAGCCGAGTTCGTAGACATCGACCGGTATCTCGGGATCGTAGACACACTTGATCGCTCCGATCACCTCGTCGCGCAGCTGCTCCTGCGGCGAAGACCCGGTGTTGTCGGTGCTGCTGATCGTCTGGTCCATACCGGTCACTCGGTTGTTGCGTCCGCCTGCTCCCGCAGCGCGGCCTGCAAGGTATGCCAGGGCAAGGTCGCGCATTTGACGCGGGTCGGGAAGGAGCGCACGCCAGCCAGCACTTCCAGCTTGCCGAGATCGGAGGTCGGCGCGGCGTCGCTGGTCAGCAGATCGTGGAAGTGCTCGAACAGCGCCTGCACCTCATCCAGAGCACGCCCCTGCAACAGCTCGGTCATGATCGAGGCCGAAGCCGTCGAGATAGCGCAGCCGTCGCCCTCGAAGGCGGCATCCACTACTCGGCCATCGTTGATAACCAAGTAGATATCAACCCGGTCGCCGCACAGTGGGTTGTGACCGTGCGCGTGATGGCTCGCCTCTGCCGGTCGGCGGAAGTTACGCGGATGTTTGTTGTGATCCAGGATGGTTTCCTGGTAGAGATCCCGCAGGTCTGTCATGTACTACCCGAATAGCCGCACCACTTTCTCCAGCGATTGTACCAGCGCATCGATCTCTTCCCGCGTGTTGTACATCGCAAACGATGCGCGAGCGGTGGCCGGAACGTTGAAACGCTGCATCAGCGGCTGGGCGCAATGGTGGCCGGCGCGGATGGCGATGCCATCCTGATCCAGAATAGTGCCGATATCGTGCGGATGCGCCTGCGACATCACAAAGGACACCACCCCTGCCTTGTCGGCCGCCGTGCCGACGATACGCAGACCCTCAATGGCCGCCATCCGCTCGGTAGCGTATAGCAGCAGCTCGTGTTCATGGGCGGCGATGTGGTCCAGACCGATCGTGTTTACATAGTCGATCGCCGCGCCCAACCCAATCACGCCGACGATATGCGGCGTACCAGCTTCGAAGCGTTGCGGCGGATCAGCGTACTCGGTCTTGTC
>DASULL010000069.1:0-8702 GCA_036278215.1 Gammaproteobacteria bacterium
AGTAAACGCGGTCGAGCTGGCCGGCTCGGCAGCCGCCTTGCCATCCACCAGCAAGCGCACCGTGTGTTCAGGCCGCAGACTCGGCTCCAGCGCCACGATGACCCCGACTTCGCCGGGAGCGTTGCGGATGGTTTCTTCGGCTGCCGGCGAAACGATCTCGGCCCGGGCATAGTTCCGCACCGGCTCCTGGGCAGGCTGCGGCTGCGAGGTGGCGGGCTGCGGCGGCGCGATCGGCGGCGACTGGTAGACCTGCACCGGCGGCAGATCGACGCGGGCGGCGCCAGGGCGCGGCTGGTCAGTGTAATGCCAACGGCCAGCGTCGTCGCGCCACTTGTAGACTTCGGCAAAAACCTGCAACGGCAGCAGCAGAACGGCGGCAATGACCAGTTTGCGCATCATGCACTAGTGCTCCTTCCAGGCCGATTGGAGGTGTCTGAGCTCCAGGCGACTCCGACCCCAGGCGCGCCTGATCGTCCAATAGTCGCTTCCTCCGGCGAGAGGCGCAATACCGATCTGGGAGGAGCACCGCCTGGCCAGCGGTCGCTGTCGGCGTGCCGCCGGCCAGGCAGGGTCATCAGAGGCTGTAGTAGAGATCGTATTCCACTGGATGGGTAGTCATGCGGATGCGCTGGACGTCCTGCATTTTCAGCTTGATGTAGGAATCGATCACGTCGTCGGTGAACACGCCGCCGCGCTTGAGGAACTCCCGGTCCTGATCCAACGCCAGCAGCGCCTGCTCCAGCGAGAACGCCACCTTGGGGATGTTCTTCTCCTCTTCCGGCGGCAGATCGTAGAGATCCTTATCAGCGGCGTCGCCCGGATGGATTTTGTTCTGAATGCCGTCCAGCCCCGCCATCATCATGGCGGCGAAGGCGAGGTAGGGGTTGGCGGTGGAGTCCGGGAAGCGGACCTCGATGCGGCGCGCCCTGGGGTCGGAGACGTAGGGGATGCGGACCGACGCCGACCGGTTGCTGGCCGAGTACGCCAGCAGCACCGGCGCCTCGAAATGCGGCACCAGCCGCTTGTAGCTGTTGGTCGAGGCGTTGGTGAAGGCGTTCAGCGCATGCGCGTGCTTGATGATGCCGCCGATGTAGTACAGCGCGGTTTCCGACAGGCCGCCGTAGAGATCGCCGGTGAACAGGTTCTTGCCACCCTTGGCCAGCGACTGGTGCACATGCATGCCGGAGCCGTTGTCGCCGACGATGGGCTTAGGCATGAAGGTAACGGTCTTGCCGTAGGCGTGGGCGACGTTCTGGATGACGTACTTGAGCGTCTGCACCTCGTCCGCCTTCCGCACCAGCGTGGCGAAACGCACGCCGATCTCGCACTGACCGGCGGTGGCTACCTCATGGTGGTGAACTTCCACCACCAGACCCATCTCTTCCAGGCCCTCGCACATGGCGGCGCGAATGTCGTGCAGTGAATCGACCGGCGGAACCGGGAAATAGCCGCCGCGGATGCCGGGGCGATGCCCCATGTTGCCGTCCGGATAAACGCGAGCCGCATTCCAGTTGGCTTCTTCCGAGTCGACCTTGTAGAAGCAGCCGCTCATGTCGGCGCCCCACCGCACGTCGTCGAAGATAAAGAATTCGTTCTCCGGCCCGAAATAGGCAGCATCGGCGATGCCTGTGGACTGCAGGTAAGCCTCGGCGCGCCGGGCGATCGAGCGCGGATCACGGGCATAGCCCTGCATGGTGCTCGGCTCTAGGATGTCGCAGACCAGGATCAGGGTGGTCTCGTCGAAGAACGGATCGAGCACCGCGGAACTGGGGTCGGGCAGCAGCACCATGTCGGAATCGTTGATGCCTTTCCAGCCAGCGATGGAAGAACCATCGAACATCCTGCCTTGCTCGAAGAGCTCGGCATCTACCGTTTTTGCCGGCACCGTAACGTGCTGCTGCTTCCCGCGGCTGTCGGTGAAACGAAAATCGACGTACTTGACCTCGCGGTCCCTTATAAGAGTCAGGACATCGTCTACGGTGCGAGACATTGCTCGGCCTCCAGTGGGAGCAGTGAAAGACGCGCTCGGGGGCACGGAGGCGATCGGCGCCCCATCGGGACACACGGCCACCTGCGGCGGCGCAGCAGGCAATGGTAACGGCTTTGGGTTTGGCGTGAAATAGCGGCTAAGGCCACTGTATACTCTGCGGCTTGTCAGAGACTCTCGTGACCGGCCCCTCGACACCATCTGTCCTGCGCATGGCCGGCTCGGTGAGTCCTGCAACACGATGAGCCGCGAAGACACCGCAGCAACTTAACAGCCGCTCTGTCGACGCGCTCCGCAGTCCGGGAGAGGCCATTTTGCCCGCAACAAGCAACAAGTCCATCACGTTCCAGGAACTGATTCTGGCGTTGCAGACCTACTGGGCGCAGCATGGCTGCGTCGTTCTCCAGCCGCTGGATATGGAGGTCGGCGCCGGCACCTTCCACTGGGCGACCTTCCTGCGGGCGGTCGGGCCGGAACCGTGGAACGCCGCCTATGTCCAGCCGTCACGGCGGCCAACCGACGGCCGCTATGGCGAGAACCCCAATCGCTTGCAGCACTACTACCAGTTCCAGGTGGTGCTGAAGCCGTCGCCGCCGAACATCCAGGCGTTGTACCTGGATTCGCTGAAAATGCTCGGCTTCGATCCGCTGACGCACGATATCCGCTTCGTCGAGGACAACTGGGAATCGCCGACTCTGGGCGCCTGGGGGCTGGGCTGGGAAGTGTGGCTGAACGGTATGGAAGTTACCCAGTTCACCTACTTTCAGCAGGTCGGCGGCATCGACTGCGATCCGGTCATGGGCGAAATCACCTACGGCCTGGAGCGGCTGGCGATGTATATCCAGGGCGTCGAGAGCGTCTATGACCTGATCTGGACCAACGGTCCGCAGGGGCCGGTGACCTACGGCGACGTCTTCAAGCAGAACGAGGTGGAGATGTCCGCCTATAACTTCGAGCACGCCGACGTCGACAGCCTGTTCGGCTGGTTCGATACCTGCGAGCGCGAGAGCAAGCGGCTGATCGAGCTCGGCCTGCCGCTGCCGGCCTACGAGATGGCGCTGAAAGCCTCGCACACCTTTAATCTGCTCGATGCCCGCCGGGCGATTTCCGTGACCGAGCGGCAGGGCTACATCCTGCGGGTACGGGCGCTGGCGCGGGCGGTGGCGGAAGCATATTACGCCCGCCGGGAAGCACTGGGCTTTCCCATGTTAGTCAGTGGCAAGGGGGCGGCATGATGGCTGAGCAGCGTGATTTTTTAGTTGAACTCGGCGCCGAGGAGTTGCCACCGAAAGCGCTGCAGCGGCTGTCGCGGGCGTTTCGCGATGAGCTGGTTCAGGGCTTGGCGACGGCCGGCCTCAGCCACGGCACCGTGCATGCTTATGCCACCCCGCGCCGGCTGGCGGTGCTGGTGGAGCAACTGGCGGCGCAACAGCCCGATCAGTCCATCGAGCGGCGCGGCCCGGCGCTGGCTGCCGCTTTCGATGGCAGCGGCAAGCCGACTCCGGCCGCGCTCGGCTTCGCCCGCTCCTGCGGCGTCGACATCGAGGCGCTGCAGACGCTGGAAACCGACAAGGGCGCCTGGCTGGTGTATCGCGGCGAGCAGCGCGGCGCAGCCGCTACGGCGCTGCTGCCGCAGCTGGTGCAGCAGGCGCTCGACAAGCTGCCTATCCCGAAGCGCATGCGCTGGGGCAGTAGCCGTACCGAATTCGTCCGGCCGGTGCACTGGCTGGTGATGCTGTTCGGTGATGCAGTGGTGCCGGGCAAGGTACTCGGCATCGACAGCGGCAATATCAGCCATGGCCACCGCTTCCATGCGCCGCAACCGATCCAGCTTCGCAGCCCCGCCGAGTACAGCGAACGGCTGGCGCAAGAAGGCCGGGTGATCGTCAGTTTCGCCGAACGGCGGCAGCGGGTGCTGGCGCAGGTGCAGGCCGCCGCTGCCGAGGCCGGTGGCCGGGCGGTGATCGACGACGAGTTGCTGGACGAGGTGACTGCCCTGGTGGAATGGCCAGTGGCGATCGTCGGCCGCTTCGAAGAGGAATTCCTCGAAGTCCCGGCCGAGGCGCTGATCTCCAGCATGCAGGGACACCAGCGCTACTTCCCGGTGCGCGACGCCCAGGACCGGCTGCTGCCGATCTTTATTACCGTTGCCAACATCGAAAGCCGCGACCCCGAGGTGGTGCGGCAAGGCAACGAGCGGGTGATCCGGCCGCGGCTGGCCGACGCCGCTTTCTTCTGGAACCAGGATCGCAAGCGGCCGCTGGCCGATCGGGTCGAGCCGCAGCGCGAAATCGTGTTCCAGCAGCGGCTGGGCTCGGTCTACGCCAAAACCGAGCGGGTCGCGGCACTCTGCGAGCATCTGGCCAACGTGCTGGGCAGCGACGCCACGCAAGCGGCGCGGGCGGGCTGGCTCAGTCGCTGTGACCTGTCGACCGAGATGGTCGGCGAGTTCCCGGAACTGCAGGGCATCATGGGCCGCTACTATGCGGTGCACGATCAGGAGCCGGCGGCGGTGGCCGACGCCCTGGACGAGCAGTACCGCCCACGCTTCGCCGGTGATGCCGTCGCCGAAACGCGGTTGGGGCAGATTCTTGCCGTTGCCGATCGAGCCGATACCCTGGTAGGCATCTTCGCTATCGGCCGCGAACCCAGCGGCGACAAGGACCCGTTCGCCCTGCGCCGGGCCGCACTCGGCCTGATGCGCACTATCATCGAGCGCGAGCTGGATGTCGACCTGCGCGAACTGCTGGCGACGGCGGCGCGGCACCTGCCCAGCGAGCTGAAAGCGGGCGAGAAAGTCGAGCAGGTCTTCGATTTCTGCCTGGAGCGTCTGCGCGGCTACTACGCCGACCAGGACATCGCCACCGAACTGTTCGATGCGGTGGCGGCGCTGCGCCCGGTCCGCCCGCTGGACTTCCATCACCGACTGCTGGCCTGCCAGGCATTCGTCCGCTTGCCGGAGGCGGAAGCGCTGGCGGCAGCTAATAAGCGGATCCGCAACATCCTGCGCAAGGCAACCGAGGAAGTGCCAGCAACGGTCGACCAGAGCGCACTGCAGGAGGCGGAAGAGAAGGCGCTGCAGGCGGCGGTAGAGGCCGCGGCGGTCGAAGTCGAGCCGTTACTGGCGCAGCATCGCTATGCCTCGGCGCTGACCCGGCTGGCGCAGCTGCGCGGCCCGGTAGACCAGTTCTTCGACAAGGTGCTGGTAATGGCGGACGATCCGCGCGTGCGGGCCAACCGCTTGGCCTTGCTGCAGCGGCTGGAAGGGTTGTTCCTGCGGATCGCCGACATCTCCCGGCTGCCTGGTAGCTAAGCGGTGGCATTGGTTGTCCTCGACCGGGATGGAGTCATCAATGAGGACTCCGACGAGTTCATCCGCAGCCTGGATGATTGGCGGCCGGTGCCGGGCAGCCTGGAGGCGATTGCGCGCCTGAACCAAGCCGGCTTTGAAGTGGTGGTGTTCACCAACCAGTCGGGTATCGCCCGCGGCTACTTCGATCGGGACACGCTGGCGCAGATCCACCGCCGCATGCTGGCGGAAATCCAAGCCTTGGGTGGCCGCTTGGCCGGGATTTATATCTGCCCGCACGGCCCGGACGATGGCTGCAGCTGTCGCAAGCCGCAGCCGGGACTGTTGCGGCAAATCGAGCAGGAGCTCGGCGTGGATCTGCGGGGCGTGCCGGTCATCGGCGACAGCCGTCGCGACCTCGAGGCAGCGGCCGCGGTCGGCGCTCGGCCGATTCTGGTGAAGACCGGCAAGGGCCTGAGAACACTGCAGGAACCGCTGCCGCCGCCGGCCGAGGTTTATCCCGATCTGGCGCATGCGGTCGATCGGCTACTGGCAGAACAGCGTTAAATCTTGCTGGGGAACTACGTTGGCGGCGCATTAGCCGCGACGTGTAGCGAAAAATAACTTAAGCCGGCATTGAGCCGGCAATTGTTGCTGGGGATAAAGACAAGCCAATGCACTGGAAGCAGATCGATATCATCGCCCGCTCCATTCTGCAGATGATTGTCTATGTCGGCTCGACGATTATCTGGGCCAGCCTCTCGCTGCTGGCAGCGCCGCTGCCCTATCCAAAGCGCTACTGGCTGATCACACGCTGGACTCACTTCAACCTGTGGGCGCTGGAGCGCATCTGCCGCATCCGGGTCGAGGTGCAGGGCGTGGAAAACATTCCACCGCACGGCGGCATCGTCATGGCCAAGCACCAGTCGGCCTGGGAAACGCTGGCGCTGCAGCGTTGGTTTAATCCCCAGACCTGGGTCTTGAAGCGGGAACTGCTGCGCTTGCCGCTGTTCGGCTGGGCAATCGCCTTGCTGGATCCGGTCGCCATCGACCGCGGCAGCGCCGCCAGCGCCATTCGCCAGCTTAGCCGGCAAGGCGCCGAACGCTTGGCGGATGGCCGCTGGGTAGTAATTTTCCCCGAGGGTACCCGCATGCCGCCTGGGGTGCGCGGCCAGTACCACGCCGGCGGCGCAATGCTGGCGGAACGCACCGGCGCGGTGGTGGTGCCGGTGGCGCACAATGCCGGCCGCTGCTGGGGCCGCAACAGCTTCATCAAGCAGCCGGGCTTGATCCAGGTCCGGATCGGACCGCCCATCGAGTCCACCGGCCGGCGGGCCAGCGAAATCATCCGGCTGGTGGAGGATTGGATCGAAGCGCAGATGGCCGAGATCGACCCACCGTTCACCGCAGCCAGCTGAGCCGAAGCAGGCCCTGCAAGGGCCTGCCTGTACCGCTTTATCGGCCCGCTATGCCGCTCTCGGCGCGATCATGATTCCCCAGTCAGTGGCGCAAGGTGTCCTGGTCCGGTTCGGTATCCTGCATCTCCCAGCCGGCCGGCGGCGCCGCAAGGTCGGGCGGATTGGCGGTGGCACGGGCGGCGCCGGGAGTGGCAACCACCTGGACCGTGCTCGCCTGCAGCCCCTTCTCACCGTCTTCGGCGACGAAGCGCACCTCGGTTCCGACCTGCAACTGGTCGAAGCCATCATGCAGGACCGCATTCTCGTTCATATAAAACTCGCGGCCGTCGTCGGTTTTGATGAACCCGTAGCCTTCCTCCGGAAACAGACGAGCAACGATGCCGTGCGGCTGTTCCTCTGATTTCGGCGCAGTCACCGGCGCCCGGCGGGTATGCGTGCTGGAGGCTGTGCGCAGCTGCTTTTCCATGGCATCGAAGGCACGGCCGATGACAGTGCGCAATTCGACGTGCCGCTCGGTCATTTCCTCCTTGCTGGCGACCAGCTCCCGCTTGCGGGGCAGCGTAAGCTCCACCCGGCAACGGTAGGGGTTACCCGTCTGCCGATTCTGGTGCGGCCGCTCCACCACAACCCGACAGGAGATGATGCCGTCGTAGAGATTCTCCAGCCGGTCGATGCGCTCGTAAATGTAGTCCTCGTTGTAAGTGGAATGGTCAACACCGTGGAAGCTGATCTGCGGGGGCACCTGCATGCCTATCCTCCTTCGTCGTAAGAGCGGCTCGAGGTTCGCAGCCGCTGCCCGTCTGCACGGGCCGTCAGTTCGGACATAGGAGTCAGCGCCAGCGGTAACAACCCCGGCCGGCAGCCGGCCTGCAAGCTGAATACGACGAGGGCAGCGACTGCGAAAGGAAGCCCCCGCCTTGACCCACTAGAGAAGTCGGGCGAGCACGGCTGCGCGAGGTCGAGACGTAGACGTTCCCTTCAGCCGGCTCATCTTAGCCGGAGCCGGCGCAACCACGAATGGATAGGCTGGGGAGTCAGACGACTCCCCAGCGATCGCAAGCTCGGCTACTCCACCGTCACTGCTTTGGCTAGGATGCGCGGCTGGTCGACGTCGGTGCCCTTGAGCACGGCGACGTGGTAGGCCAGCAGCTGCAGCGGCACGGTGTAGAGAATGGGCGCGACCAGATCGGCAGAGGAGGGCATGTGGAAGACGTCGAAACCGTTTTCCGAGACCAGCCCGATGCTCTCGTCGGCAAACACGTGCATGATTCCACCGCGAGCGTGAACCTCCTGCAGGTTCGATTTGAGCTTGTCGACCAGATCATCCCGCGGCGCCACAGCAACCACCGGCATCAGGTCGTCGATCAGTGCCATCGGCCCATGCTTGAGCTCGCCAGCCGGGTAGGCTTCGGCATGGATGTAGGAAGTTTCCTTAAGCTTGAGAGCGCCTTCCTGGGCAATCGGGTACTGCGGACCACGGCCGAGGAAGAGGGTGTGCTGTTTGTCGGCGAACCGCTCGGCCAGCTTCTCGATCTGATCCTCCAGCCGCAGCGCCTGCTCGATCAGGCCAGGCAGCTGGCGCAACGCCTGTACCAGCCGCTGTTCGGTAACCCGGTCGAGCCGATGATGGCGACCGAGCGCCGCGACCAGCATCAACAGGACACTGAGCTGTGTGGTGAAAGCCTTGGTCGAAGCAACGCCGATCTCCGGGCCGGCACGGGTGATCACCGCCATGTCCGATTCCCGCACCAGCGAGCTTTCCGGGACGTTGCAGACCGCTAGCGTGGCGGCATAGCCGAATTCCTTGGCAACCCGCAGCGCCGATAGCGTATCGGCCGTCTCGCCGGACTGGGAGATGGTGACGAACAGGGTGTCCGGGCTTACCGCGTGGCCGCGGTAGCGGAACTCACTGGCGATCTCGACGTTGCAGGGAATGCCGGCATGGCCTTCGAACCAGTAACGGGCTACCGAGCCGGCATGGAAGCTGGTGCCGCAAGCAACGATCTGC
>DASULL010000070.1:0-11235 GCA_036278215.1 Gammaproteobacteria bacterium
GCAGGGCTTCAAGCCGCCGGCCGACTATCCGGAGGTGGCCCTGGCTACGGTGGCCACCCACGATCTACCCACGCTAGCCGGCTACTGGCAAGGCCATGACCTGACCCAGCGCACCGAATTCGGCCTGTTCGGCTCCGATGAGGTGCGCGCCCAGGCACTGGTTGGCCGGGCCCAGGACCGCTCGCGGCTGCTGCTGGCCCTGGAGCGCGAACAGCTGCTGCCGGCCGGCATGAGCGCCGATCCGCAGTCGGCGCCGGAGATGAGCGAGGAGCTGATCCGCAGCGTCCACGTCTACCTTGCCCGCGCGCCAGCGAAGGTCATGATGATCCAGCCCGAGGATGTGCTCGGCCAAGTCGAGCCAGTCAATCTGCCTGGCACCTCGGAAGAGGCCCATCCCAACTGGCGGCGCAAGCTCGTCCTGCCGCTGGAGCAGTGGGCCGGCCACGACGGTTTTCTGCGTCTCGCCGCCGCCTTGCGCGAGCAGCGCCCGGCCGGGCCGGGCCGGCACCGGCGCCGCGGCCATGGCGCCGCCATTCCCCGCGCCACCTACCGCTTGCAGCTGAACAGCGGCTTTACCTTCCGCGACGCCGCTGCCCTGGTACCGTACCTGGCCGCGCTCGGCATCAGCCATGTCTACTGCTCGCCCTATCTGCGCGCCCGGCCGGGCAGCCCGCATGGCTACGACATCATCGACCACAACGCGCTCAACCCGGAAATCGGCAGCGCCGAGGATTTCGATGCCTTCTGCCAGGCGCTGGAGGTGCACGGCATGAGCCAGATCATCGACGTGGTGCCCAACCACATGGGCGTGATGGGCGCCGACAATGCCTGGTGGCTGGACGTGCTGGAGAACGGACCGGCTTCGCTGTACGCCGATTATTTCGATATCGACTGGCGGCCCGCCAAGGCAGAGCTTTACCACAAGCTGCTGCTGCCGGTACTGGGCGGTGTCTATGGCGAAGTACTGGAGCGGGGCGAGCTGGAGCTGCGCTTCGAGCCCGGCGAGGGCGCTTTCAGCGTCTGGTATTACCAGCACCGCTTGCCGCTCGCGCCGGAGAGCTATCCAGCGCTGTTGGACGCACGGGCCGATACGCTCACGCTCAAGCTCGGCGAGCAGCATCCGCAGCTGCTGGAACTGCGCAGCCTGATCAGCGCTTTCCGTCACCTGCCGCCGCGCGACGAAACCGCTACCGACCGCCTGCTGGAGCGCCAGCGCGACGTGCAGCTGCACAAGCAGCGGCTGGCGCGGCTGTGCGCGGAATCTGCCGAGCTCGCCAGCCACCTCGCCGAAACCGCCACTGGCTACAACGGCCAGCCGGGCGACCCGCGCTCCTTCGATGCGCTGCACGCGCTGCTGGAAGAGCAGGCCTACCGGCTGGCGCACTGGCATACCGCCGCCGACGAGGTCAACTACCGCCGCTTCTTCGATATCCACGATCTCGCCGCCCTGCGGATGGAAGACACCCGGGTGTTCGAGTCGACCCACCAGCTGGTGCTGCGGCTGGTGCAGGAGGGCAAGGTCGAAGGCCTGCGGATCGATCACCCCGACGGTCTGTACGACCCATACGCCTATTTTTTGCGGTTGCAGGAGCGCGCCGCCGGCGAAACGGCCCTACCCGAAGACAAGCCGCTCTACCTGCTGGTGGAGAAAATCCTCGCCCCGGACGAGCCGCTGCCGCCGTACTGGCCGGTGCACGGCACCACCGGCTACGACTTCCTTGGCTTGGTCAACGGATTGCTGGTCGACCCGGCGTCCAGTCGCGATTTGCTCCGCTTTTACCGGGTTTTCAGCGGCGCCGGCGGCGCTTTTGCCGAGCTGGTCTACAAGTGCAAGCGGCTGATCATGAAGTACGCGCTGGCCAGCGAGCTGCACACGCTCGCCTTCCAGCTCAATCGCATGTCCGAGGCAGACCGGCGCACCCGCGACTTCACCTTTTATCGCCTGCGGCAGGCGCTGGCTGAGATGATCGCCTGGCTGCCGGTGTATCGCACCTACGAACGGGGCGGGGAGATCCTGGAGCGCGACCGCCGCTATATCGAGCAGGCGCTCCAGCGCGCCATCCAGGGCAGCCGCGACGAGGAAACCGAGGTCTACCGCTTTCTGCGCCGCGTCCTGCTGCACGAGGGCCTGAGCGGCGACATGCTGGCCCGCGCCAACCGCTTCGTCATGAAGCTGCAGCAGTATACCGGCGCCGTCATGGCCAAGGGCCTGGAGGACACTGCGTTCTACCGCTATTTCCCGCTGATCTCGCTGAACGAGGTCGGCAGCGAGCCGAGCCGCTTTGGCATCACCATCGAGCAGTTCCACCACGCCAATGCCGAGCGGCAGCGGCACTGGCCGCACGCCATGCTGGCCACCTCGTCGCATGACAACAAGCGCAGCGAGGATGTCCGCGCACGCATCAACGTGCTGTCGGAGCTGCGCCGCGAATGGCGCCGGCAGGTGCGCACCTGGACCCATGCCGCCGCGCCCGCCAAGCACACCGTGGACGGCGTCGCCGCGCCGTCGCGCAACGACGAGTACCTGTTCTACCAGACCCTGATCGGCACTTGGCCGCTGGGCGAGCCGGACGCCGCCGCTTGGCGGGACTACGTCGCCCGCATCGAGGCCTACATGCTGAAGGCGGTGCGCGAAGCCAAGCAGCACACCAGCTGGATCAACCCTAATCAACCGTATGAAATGGCCGTCTCCAGCTTCGTCACAGCGCTGCTGGCGGACCAGCGATTCCTCGCCCTGGTGCGCCCGTTTCAGCAGCAGGTGGCGCGCTTCGGCCTGTACAACAGCCTCTCCCAGACCCTGCTCAAGCTCACCGCTCCTGGTGTCCCGGATATCTATCAGGGCAATGAACTTTGGGACTTCAGCATGGTCGACCCTGATAACCGCCGAGCTATCGGCTATGCCCACCGCGCGGAGTCGTTGCGCGCCCTGGGACCGCCCTCATCGCAGCAGATGCAGGCTTTACTTGCCTCGCTCGATGACGGCCGGACCAAGTTGGCAGTTACGCGCTACGTCCTTCTGGTACGGCAGCAACATGAGACGCTGTTCCGCGACGGCAGCTATATACCGCTGGCAACCTCCGGGCAGAAGGCCGACCACCTCGTGGCGTTCGGGCGCCGCCGGCGGCAGCAGACGGCCATCGTCGTCGCGCCGCGGCTCTACGCGCACCTGTTGCTCGGCGATCATCGGCGGCTTCCGCTAGGCGAAGAGATTTGGGGCGATACTCGTATCGAGCTCGAGCCGCTGGCGGACGCCACAACGTTCAACAACAGCCTCACCGGCGCCACAGTCGCCGTGGAGGTGGAAGCGGGCAGACGGTTCATCCGGGCTCGCGAGGTGCTGGCCGACTTCCCGGTGGCCCTGCTCATCGGAACAGTCTGACCACAGTCGCCTCGCCGCCTCGGGCGTCCTCCCGCCCGGGGAGAACGACATGTATCAGCACAGCGGCATCAGCGGTGCGCCCACCGAGCGCGGAGTCGACTTGGTCGACGCCTGTACCCGCGAATCCATCCGGCTGCTGGAGCGTAACCTCGTTGGCGACGGCATCCTCGCCGCCAGTGTCACCCCGCAGGCCGAAGCCCGCGCCTACACGCGCATCTTCGGCCGCGATGCCGCCATCTGCGCGATCGGCATGCTGGGCAGCGGCAGCCGCCGCCTGTACGACGGCGCTATCGCCAGCCTGGACGCCCTGGCGCGGCTGCAGGCCGCCAACGGTCAGATCCCCAAATACGTCGATCCGCACGGCGCCGAGGCCGACTTCTGGTACCTCGGCTGCATCGACGCCACCCTCTGGTGGCTGCTCGCCGTCAACGAAGCCAAGCAGCATGACCCCAGCCTGGTTGATCGCTGGCGCCAAGCCGAGGAACGCGCCATCAACTGGCTGCTGTGTCAGGAGCACCAGCGCTTCTACTTGCTGCAGCAGAACGAGGCCAGCGACTGGGCCGACATCATGCCGCGCTCCGGCTTCGTGCTCTACACCAACGCGCTCTGGTACCGGGTCAAGCAGATCTACGACCTGCCGCACCTGGACGTCACCCGCGCCCAGTTCAACCACCTGTTCCAGCCGTACTCGCAGGATTATCCCAACGACCGCCGCACCCGTTTGCTGCAGCACTATGTGCGCCAGCGCGGCAAGCCGCAGGATCTCTACCTGAGCTTCGTCAACCTCTCGTTCTTCGGCGACGAAGGCGACGTCTTCGGCAACCTGCTCGCCATCCTCTCCGGCCTGGCCGGCGACTCCCGCGCCGAGCGCATCATCAGCGCCCTGAACCGCGCTGGCGTCGCCGATCCATACCCGATCCGCGCCGTCTGCGAGCCTATCTCCGAGGACCACGAGCTTTGGCGGCCCTACATGGCGCGGCATCAGCAGAACCGCGAGTTCCAGTACCACAACGGCGGCATCTGGCCGTTTATCGGCAGTTTTTGGGTGATCGCGCTGGCCATGCTCGGCAAGCGCGAGCAGGCTCAGCGGGAGCTGGAAAAGCTCGCCCTGGTCAACAGCCTGGACAACTGGCGCTTCACCGAGTGGTTCCACGGCAAAACGCTGGCGCCCATGGGCATGGCCGGCCAGAGCTGGAACGCCGCCACTTTCCTGCTGGCGCGGCGGGTGGTGGAGGGCACCGCCCGGCCGGAGCCGCCACCCATGCCATTGGTGGAATCGGCGTAAGGGTAAGACAAATCGCTTCGATCGCTTCTCGTCTCTCCGCCGCCCTTCCTCCGTACCCGGAGGAAGGGCGGCGGTGACGGCGCTCCTCCATCCATCCGCGCTTCCAGCGCCGCTTCAAAGGCAGAATTCACGCTGCCTTCGCTCTTCCCTCTGTCTCTGCGCTCAGGCGAAGAGCGCAGAGATGCAGAAAAGCCTTCCAGATCAGTTCCGCATATAAGGCGAAAGCGCGCACTGAACTGCGTGTTCTTCATTTCTCGCTTGTGTGATGTATAACTGGCGGGGTGATATCAGCAGATCAAATTATTGGCAGCTATGTTGTCGCATTAGGTATAGAAAGCGGTGTAAAAGCTACGCTACTTAGGGTGCTTAATCACAGTCGGGCTTGGCCTTATCAAAGGGAGTGATTCGCGCAATGAACGAACGAACAGGGCGCTGTCTGTGCGGTGCGGTGACCTTCAAGCTTGCCGCCGAACCCCTCGCGACGCGGGTCTGCTGGTGCCGTGACTGTCAACATCTGGCGGCGAATGGCACCGTAAACATGCTGGTGCCAGCCGAGGCACTGGTCGTCTCGGGGACGCTGGCGGAGCACACCAAGAAGGCTGGGAGCGGCAACGAGGTCACGCGCCAGTTTTGCCCACGCTGTGGCACGCATCTCTTCGCTACATCTTCCGGCTCGCCGCAGTTTCGGGTAGTGCGCATCGGCAACCTGGACGACCCCTCATCTGTCCGTCCGAGCAGGAACATCTGGGCCGCGAGCGCACCCCGCTGGGCCTGTCTCGACCCGACCTTGGAGCGGGTAGAGCAGCAGCCATTGCCGCCCAAGGCCTCGTCCGGGGGCGGCCAGTCTTGACTCGAAATCAGGCCTGTGCGGGAACAAAGCCAAAGGCCTACTCTCGCCGGGCGTAGGGCGGATAAGCGCAGCGCATCCGCCGAATGCCGAAGGGGAGGGGCAAGCTCGCAGTCGGGTCGCTGGAGTTATTGGCATGGGCAACTACCGCCGTGTAAGGATCCCGGGCGGCACGTATTTTTTCACCGTGGTGACGCGCCATCGCAAGCCGGTCTTCAGGAGCCCTGAAAACATTGAGGCGCTGCGCCACGCATTCCGAACGGTTCGTGAGAGGCGACCCTTCGTCGTCGAGGCGATCGTCGTTCTGCCGGATCACCTGCATTGCATCTGGCGTCTGCCAGAGAGCGACGCGGATTATTCCGGCCGTTGGCGAGAGATCAAGAAGCTGGCCTCGCGCGTTCTTGCGCCGCCGTCCGACGAACGCAGGGAGCGTGGCTTGTGGCAGCGCCGGTTCTGGGAGCACACCATCCGTGACGAACACGATTGGCGGGTCCACATGGATTACGTTCATTACAACCCGGTAAAACACGGGTTGGCTCGGCGTCCGTGTGACTGGCCATGGTCAAGTTTTGCGCGGTGGGTAGACCGTGGCTGGTATGAACCGGATTGGGGGGAAAGTGAGCCGAGCGATATCGCCGGAGCCGAATGGGAGTGAATTGTCCGGCGGATGCGCTTCGCTTATCCGCCCTACGGTGCTGGCCTGGAGATGCTTGCAGCATGCCGTCGATCCGGCACCTGGCTCTGTCCCCCTTAGCGGCCCGAGCCGTGGCCAAGCCCTGAAGGCGTCGGTTACAGTGGCTGGGTAAGCTCGCCCGGAGAGACGATGACTCAACCCGCCGCCAACGACGACATCGCCCGTATCGGACGCTGGATGTACTTTGCGTTCTGGCTCGTGGTGCTCGGCCTGCTCACGCTGTTCTTCAGCAACTGGTACGAACGCCAGCAGAATCCGAACCGGCAACTGGAAACGCGCACGGTCGCAGGTTACAGCGAGGTCTCGCTGGAGAGAAACCGCTACGGCCACTACGTCGCCAGCGGCCGCATCAACGGGTATGACGTGGTGTTCCTGCTCGATACCGGCGCGAGCGATATCTCCATTCCGCAGCACATCGCCGACCGCCTCGGCCTCGAACGCGGCCGCCGCATTCCTTACCAGACCGCCAACGGTCTTGCCTACGGCTACGCCACTCAACTCGATCGCGTTGCCCTCGGTGGCATCGAGCTGCGTAATGTACGCGGCCATATCAATCCCAATATGGAGGGCGATCAGATCCTGCTGGGGATGAGCTTTCTGAAGAACCTCGAGTTTACCCAGCGCGGGCAGACGCTGACCTTGCGGCAGGTGGAATGATCCGGCTAACAGGAACGCACATCTCAGTACCACGTACTACAACAACATCCTCCCGCACGTGGCGCAGCCGGTGTTCGACGGTTACGGCTTCATCGTCGGGCAGGCTCCGAGTCGGGAAGGGCGCGAGCCGGTCTTCCATGTCCTGTCGGAGACCGACGTGTCCACGCCGCTCGGCCGGCGGCCGGACAGCGACGTTTACCGGCGCTGGGAAGTTGCCGGTACGGCTCATTCCGGCTACCGCGGGCAGGTTTATCGGCGGCCGCTGGCGGAGCGTGACCTTGGTGCCGCGCCGGCATATAACTGCGCCCTGCCGCCGTTCAGCCGGGTTCCGCTGGACCAGGTGAACGCCGCCGCCGGCTTCATCCTGGCAGCGGATGGCGCGGCGAACGTCAAAGAGGCGGCCCAATCGAGCGTTGGCTGCAAGCGTCAAGTTGAAGTGCCTCGGGCCGAGGCTCCTGGTAGGGGAAAATGGAAGGCACTTTCCCTAGGAACACATGGCGTGCAGGTGTGATTGGGAATCGAGCCCGCGGTGCGTGGCGGGCGTTACCTGCACAAAAAAGCTTAGGACCTAGCCAGCAAACCGCCGCCGTTGCCCCCACCCTTAGGGAGAGTTTTTTCTCGCGACGCATACAGGACAGGCATCATGGACTGGCGGCAGCCATCCCAGCAGCGCAATGGTCAGGCCGGGGCGCGGCAGAGTCCTCCGACGACACCGCCGGGTGGCAAGCCCAGCGGCAATCGTCCCAGCCTGCCGCCGAATCGGATCTGGCTGTTCTTCCTCGGCCTGCTGATCCTTAACTACCTAGTCAGCAACTGGCTGTTCCAGGCACCCGACGCGGCGGTCACGGTACCCTACACCCTGTTCAAAGAACAGGTGGTAGGGGGCAACGTCGAGTCGATCTACAGCCGCGGCTCATCGATCGAGGGGCGCTTCAAGCAGCCGGTGCACTGGTCGTCGCCGCGGCCGAGCAACGCCGCTCCGCCGCAGCAGTCGCGCCAGATCACCCACTTCACTACCACCTTGCCTACCTTTATCGACCCGGGCCTGGAGCAGCTGTTGATCAACCACGGCGTGGAGATCCGCGCCGAGCCGATTCAGTCCGGCGGCAACCCGTGGTTGACCCTGCTGATCGGTTTCGGTCCGGCGCTGGTCATCATCGGCTTCTATGTCTGGCTGTTCCGCCGCGCGACCCAACAGGGCGGCCCTATGGGCGGCGGCTTGATGGGGATCGGCAAGAGCAAGGCGCGCCGCTACGACGAGCAGCAGGAGACCAGAGTTACCTTTGACGATGTCGCCGGCATCGATGAGGCCAAGAACGAGTTGGTCGAGATCGTCGATTTTCTCAAAAACCCCGACAAATACACCCGGCTCGGCGGTACCGCGCCAAAGGGTGTGCTGCTGATCGGTGCGCCCGGCACTGGCAAGACTCTGCTGGCGCGGGCGGTCGCCGGCGAAGCCGGGGTGCCGTTCTTTTCCATGAGCGCCGCCGAATTCGTCGAGATGATCGTCGGTGTCGGCGCGGCGCGGGTCCGGGACCTATTCAAACAGGCCCGCGAGCATGCACCGGCGATCATCTTCATCGACGAGATCGACTCGATCGGCCGTGCTCGCGGACAAATCGCGATTGGCGGGGCCAGCGAGCAGGAGCAGACCCTGAACCAGATTCTTACCGAGATGGACGGCTTCTCCAGCAAGGAGGGGGTCATCGTGCTGGCCGCCACCAACCAGCCGGACGTACTGGACCGGGCGCTGTTGCGGCCGGGCCGCTTCGACCGCCGGGTGGCCGTTAACCTGCCAGACAAGAACGGCCGAGAGGCTATCCTCAAAGTCCATGTCCGCAGCGTGCCGCTTGCTGCCGACGTCGATCTGGGCGAACTGGCCGGGGCGACCCCCGGCCTGACCGGCGCCGACATCAAGAATCTCGTCAACGAAGCCGCCCTGCTGGCCGCCCGGCGCAACGAAGAGGCGGTCCATCAGAAGGATTTCCTCGATGCGCTGGAGAAGATCGTGCTCGGTCCGGAGCGGCCCATCCTGCTGAGCCGCGCCGACCGTGAGCGGATCGCCTACCACGAAGGCGGGCACGCCATCCTGGGCTTGGTGGTGCCGGGCGCTGATCCGGTGCACCGGGTCACCATCGTGCCGCGCGGCCAAGCTCTCGGCGTGACCTACCAGCGGCCGCAGACCGATCGCTACAACTACCCGGAAGATTATCTACGGGCGAAGATCGTCGGCATGCTCGGCGGCCGAGCCGCCGAGGAAGTGGTGTACGGCACCCGCACCACCGGCGCTGAGAATGACATCGAGCAGGCCACCAACCTGGCCCGCAACATGGTGGCCCGCTGGGGCATGAGCGACCGGCTCGGGCTGGTGCAGCTGGCGCCGCGCGAGAATCCATATCTGGGGAACGTCGGCGGCTTCGGCGGCGACAAATCTTTCAGCGAGGAAACCGCGCATCTGATTGATACCGAGGTGCAGCGAATCATTAACGAGAGCCACGAGGAAGCCAAGCGACTGCTGCGCCAGCACCGCCGGCAGCTGGATGCGCTGGTCGCGGCTCTGCTGGAGCACGAGACGCTGGACCAGGCGGAAATCCTCAAGGTGACCGGACTATCGCCGGCGCAGCCGCAGGAATCGTCGCCATCCGCAACAGCAGGTAGCCGCCAGAGCAGGTAGTCCCATTTCCGGCGAGCGGTTCCTACTCAGGCGTCGATGTTGTCCAGGAATTGCCTGCTGCTCCTCCAGGCGGAATTCGCCTAGAGGCAGCAACACTTCCCCCGATTCGGTTCCCTATATCCGGCGAAACCGCGCTGGATCATGTGTTCTTCAGTTTTTGCTTAGATGATGTGTGTCCGGCGAGATCGCTCAGAAGATCAATGCCTTAGCAATCGTTAGGTCAGTTGGGACAGCACTTGTGGCGTCCTGTCGTAGTTCGGTCGACCGAAATTGCCTGAATGAATGCCAGGGCGGGCGGCCCAATTTTGGAGGAGGAGTCGTGCACAGCGTGGTGTTGAATCTTTTTATCCCGCCCGAAGAGTATCAGCGCCTGTACCAAGGCCGTAGTCCGGGTGGTGCATGCTCGGGCTCGAGACGGGCGGCGGATCCAGTTTCCGGCCTTGGTTCTGCAGCGTTTCCTGACCCGGAACGGAATCCACGGCACCTTTGAGATCCAATTCAACGAGAGTTACAAGTTCGCGGGCATTCGCAAGCTGGGCTAATAGCCCGTACTTTATCGTAATTCCTTCGCAAAGAAGGGCGCCGCCGTTGTCTCGTGTCCGTCATGGTCACCTCGGGCGGCAGTATCCGCCGCCGGTGAGGTGTCCCTGAAGTCAGGGGACGATCACTTCTTCCAGTGCCGCCACCTGCGGTGCCCGCTTCTGACGTGGTGTGTAGCTGCGGACGAAGGTGGAGCGAACCCGCTTCGAGGCCATGAAATAGCTGCCCCAGATGGCGAGGGCGATGACCTCCCTGAAAAGCTGGCGTATCTCCTGCGCCTGGACTTCGCCTGCCGGCACCTGGCTGGCTAGCCAAGTGTCCGTGCCGCTGATTACCAGGCTCACCGCCAGGAACGAAACATAAATCGTGGGGACACTCCGGCGTTTCTGGAAAAACAGCACGGCGAGTAATAGCGAGAACACCAGCAGCGCGAGATTCGCCGCCAGCGAGAACAGCAGCGTTGGCGCCCACAGCGGGTGATAGCCGTCGCTGCCGTGGCTTGTCAGCCACACCCATTGCCCGATCTCGTAGGCGCTAAGCGTACTGGACAGGGTGAACAATACCGACAGCGGCGTGGCGATGACGCCGATGGCCGGGAGGAGCAGCCAGCCGCGGATTCCCTGCAGCGCCGGATTGATCTCAGCCGGCCCCGGTCGCGGATCCCAGCGGTAGAGCCTGCGTGCCAGCTCGGCCCAGGCGACGAGCAGCAGCACGGCAATCAGGCCGACCATCCAGTTGAAGCGCTCAAACCAGGCTCGTGGCGGTGTATTGGTGAACCACAGCGAGTAGTCCAGCTCGTCGTGCACTCGCTGCAGGTTAGCCTGATAACGCGATACTTCCGTCGCCGCGACGTGGTCGGTGTGGGTAATGAAAGTGTCGGTGAAGACCAGCCGGCTGCCGCTGTTGGCAATCTCCCGTGTGAAGGTGAAAGCCGAGTCCTCGATGGTGGTCGTGCCTGGCTCGATTGGCCAGGGCTCGGGCAGCAGGACTTCGGTAACTTGGCTGATGTTGAGCGGGTAGGGCACAGCCAGCGGAGCGGTGCGTCTGGTCGAGCCGGCGGATGGCAGCCGGTCACGCAGGTCCACCGCGCTGATGTTCGCCGTGATCCGCCCGGAGGTGTCCGAAGGCCGCCACAGCGTATCGATCTCGTAGCGCTCAG
>DASULL010000071.1:0-2708 GCA_036278215.1 Gammaproteobacteria bacterium
CGGGGAAGGTGGTCGGGGAAGGTGTTTCGTTCGGGGCGCTTGCGCGTGAATGCTGCCACTATCGTGGTCTTCGCAATGGCTCCTTCCGCCGCCAGCTCATCTTCGGTGGCGCTGGCTTCCAGCTCCTCGAACTGCAACGCCAGCTGATCAATGAGCCGGGCCGATCGCTCGGAGCGAGGACCGTAGAGCTGACGCTCCAGCTTGGCGATCCGCAGCTTTTGATGCGCGATCAAGGCCAGGTCTTCTGACGCCTTCGCCCGTGCCACCGCCAGTTCTGCTGCGCCCGCGTCACGCTCCGCAGCCACCTCTCGCATCTTGGCGCGCGCGACTGTCAGCGCCGCTTTCAGCGCGTCGATGTCGTCTGGCAGGGCCGCATGATCGGCGTCCATAACCAGGATTGAATCACGAATCTGGCCCGCTGACTCCTATAAAATAAAATGCAGCCTCCCTATCCGGCACTGCTCGGCCGCCAGGTATGCCGCGGGTTTCGCCAGTCGGTTCCGTCTAGCATATAGGCCAGCTGCGACGCCGAGATTCCAACCACGCCATCAGCGGGCGATGGCCAGCAGAACCGACCGCTCTCGAGCCGCTTGGCGTAGAGCGACATGCCGATGCCGTCGTGCCAAAGGATCTTGATCAGATTACTGCGGGCGCCCCTGAACACATACAGATCACCGGCGTGAGGGTCTCGGCCGAGAGCCTGCTGAACCTGCAGCGCAAGACCGTTCATCCCACGCCGCATGTCGGTCCGCCCAACCGCCAGCCACACGCGCACGCTCGACGGAAATGCGATCATCGTCGCTCCAATGTTTCCAGCACCAGCCGCAGCGTGGCGGCTTTGGCGCCGGCGCCAACCCGAACACGGTAGCCGCCCGGGAGCTCGATCTCGATTGCCTCGGAGGGAGAGGGCGACGGCATCGTGACCGGTTGATCCGGCGTGATCGTCACGGGCACCAGCTGCGGTGCTGCACTCGCCGGCCTGGCGCCATAGAGCCTCCGCCAGGTGAAAACCAGATTGGTGTTCACGTCGTACTGCCGCGCCACCACCGATACCGAGGCACCCGGCGCAGACGCCGCCGCTACGATCTCCCGCTTGAGCGCCTCAGGCCAAACCCGCCGCCGAGGCCGCGGACTGGTGTCCATTATCCCAGTCGTGGACACTTATCCCCACTCCGCCGCTGCAAAGGCCGACAGCCTCGCTCTCGCCGCAAAATCGCACCAGGCGGGCCACACCGGAGGGAGACTGTGAAGGACGCAACGGTTTTTGATCTCGTGCGAATTGCTGCGCTCGCCGGCTTGGTACTGTGCCTGGCAGCGTGCGGCTACAACCGGGGAGATCGGGCGGCGTCCGGCGCCCTCATCGGCGCAGGTAGCGGCGCGGCCATTACGGCCCTTACCGGTGGAGCACCGTTGATCGGGGCAGCAATCGGCGCCGGCGCCGGGGCTCTTGGTGGTGCACTGACCAGCGGCCACGATGTCAACCTTGGCCGGCCAATCTGGCGCTAGCCGCTGCCACGACCGGCCAGCTGAATTCGTGCTGAGTACATGGCGTTTGATATGGCCCCGATGCACATCCAGGTGATCCCATTCGCGGCGGTGGCAACGGCGTGATCGGCATGCGACCCGGGACAATCGGGCGATCGGCATCACGCGAAGCTGTATCCGTGCCGGATCGCGCGGACGCTTCTTTACCACCGTTGACCTGGTCTCGTGAGTTGGCTTCACGGGATCGACACGCTTACGAAACTCGGACGAGTAAAAGGACTCCCGATGATATCGGCGGCTTAGTTCTCCTGTTTGCAGGTAGAGTTCCGGGACAATCGAGCACGCCTCGCGCTGGCTGAGGCGCGACGCGTGCAGGTGCGGCAAAGCGCGCAGGTCGTAGAGTTGGCAGCTGGTCACTTCGGTGATGATGATCGGACGAAAATGTTGGATGCGATGCGCGCGGCAGCCACCAGAGGCGAAGGCCAGTTCCTGATGGCTCGATTTCCCAGCGCGGCCTGTACAGGTCTTGGGCGACGGATCAACTCTGCTCAGCGGGACTGGAGTTCAACGCTGCAGGGTTGGGAGCAGGAGCTGCGCCCGGCGGGTTCCGCATTGTTGCCCAGATCCTGGAGTTTCCCCAAGGAAAGCCCGGGGACATCGGACTATTTGCAGTGTGGGGCCAATAACGAAGAACATGGTCGCAGAATCGTCCCCCGGGCTCTCCGCTGAGAGCAACGCGCGATCCGTGTTTCGCTGGGGCGATGCCACCGGTAGTGCATGAGCGCTGCACAAAAAGCTGACTGAGTCAGAGAGGCACCACCTGCTACCCTGTCCGCGCCGCGGGAAGCTCGATGATCATGCGATAACAGTCGAGGCTTCGGCTCAGGAATTCATGGGCGGCTCCCCAGAGATAGAGGCGGAAGCGGCGATAGTTGAACTCGCTGAAGTTGTGCACCACGAACTCCCGATTGGCGTCAAAATTCCTTGCCCACTGCAGGAAGGTCAGAAAGTAGCTGTGGCGGTCGTTGACGATCTCCTCGATACGGAGCGGAGTTTTGGCAAGCTCACGGAGGAAATCGTGAAGAACGAGGAATGAATGATTGCCTGGATAGATGTACTTCACCATGAAGGATGAAAGCTCGTATTTGCGGGTACAGGCACTGCCATCAAGAAAGATGCGCCCGCCCGGCTTGAGCAGCGACATGAATCTGGCCAGCACGCGG
>DASULL010000072.1:0-4242 GCA_036278215.1 Gammaproteobacteria bacterium
TGGCCGGCTTTCGCCACAGGGCGGTGTTTAACCGCGCCGAAGCACGGATCGAGATGTATTTGTTGGCGCGATGGCGACAGCGAGTTGCCGTAGAAGCCCTGCAGCGCTGCTATGAGTTTGCGCCGGGCGAGGCGATCCTGACGGAAATCAGCCGGAAGTTTACCCGGGAGTCGCTGTCGGCGATGCTGGGCCGGGCCGGTTTCGCCATCGAGCGGCACCTGGAGGGCGGTGAGCGGCTGTTCTCCTTGGTGCTGGCAAAACCGATACCGTAATGCAGCTGTAACAAAGCTGTCTTGTAATGTGACCCTGGCGTATCGTTACGGGAAACTACATGGCTGCCAGAATTCTTACCGTCGAGGACGATGAAGCTGTCCGCCAGATGCTGGTCATGGCCCTGCAGCGCAACGGTTTTGAGGTAAGCGAAGCGGGAGACGGCGCACAGGCGCGGGTCGCTTTGTACGAACAGCTGCCCGATCTGGTGTTACTCGACTGGATGCTGCCGGACATCAGCGGCATTGAGCTGGCGCGCAGCATCAAGCGCGATCCTCAGACCCGCGATCTGCCCATCATCATGCTGACGGCGCGTGGCGAGGAGTCGGATCGGGTGCGTGGCCTGGATGTCGGCGCCGATGACTACGTGGTCAAACCGTTCTCGCCGCGCGAGCTAATCGCCCGGATCAAGGCGGTACTGCGGCGTGCGGTGCCGAATGTGGCGGAAGAAGCGATCGAGATCGACGGCTTGCGACTCGACCCGGTGAGCCATCGCGTTACCGTCGGCGAAGTCAACCTGGACGTAGGGCCGACCGAGTTCCGGCTGCTGCATTTCTTCATGACGCACCAGGAGCGCGTATTCAGCCGCGGCCAGCTACTGGATAACGTCTGGGGCACCAATGTCTATATCGAAGAGCGCACCGTGGATGTCCACATCCGCCGGCTGCGGAAATCCTTGGCCGAGACCGGGCATGATCGGCTGGTGCAGACCGTTCGCGGAGCGGGCTATCGGTTTTCCGCGCGCGACTGAAGCGCAGCCGCTGTTCGAGAGGTAGGCTAAATTTTCAGAGAGCGGGGCCGACACTACTTCAGTAAATACCACGCGTCGCAGCCTGCCGCTGCAGGCTGATCGACCACTTTTCGGAGTGACCAGTCTTTATGCGACTCGACAGTCCATGGGCCGATACGTTGATCGTGATAGTCGCGCTGGAAGCGGCGGCGGCGATAATCGGCTATGCGACTGGCCACCTCTTCCTCGCTCTCTGGCTTGCCACGTTGTGCTACCTCGTTTGGCAGATGCAGTACATCTTCCGACTGGATCGATGGCTGCGCCGCGGCGGGCTTGCGGTGCCACCGGAGGCGCCTGGAATCTGGGGCGATGTATTCAACAACCTGCGCCGTGCCCAGGAGCGCTATCGGCGGCGGCGCAAGGCGCTTGCCAGCTTGTTGGCGCAGTCCAAGGAATCGGCCAACGCTATGCCGGATGCGGCGGTCATTCTCGGCCGGCGTGGTGAGCTGCAATGGTGGAACGATGCCGCCTCCCGCCTGCTGGCGCTGCGGGCACCGCAGGATGTCGGGCAGCGAGTAGGCAACCTGATTCGTCATCCCGAGTTCCGGGCGCTGCTGCGGAAGGGGCAGAACGGCGAAGCGCTGACCCTGCCCTCACCGGTGCGGCCAGAGGTGACTCTGGAGATCCGTATCGTTCCCTATGGCGATCAACAACGCCTGCTGCTGGTGCGCGACGTGACTCGCCTGCAACGGCTGGAGCTGATGCGGCGGGAGTTTGTTGCCAACGTATCGCATGAGCTGCGAACGCCGCTGACCGTGATTCGCGGGCTGGCTGAAACCCTGGCCGAAACCGAGCTTGCGGCAGACCCGGACAACGCCAAGGCGTTGACCTTGCTGCAGCAGCAGACGCAGAGGATGGGGCGGCTGGTAGAAGATCTGTTGCTGTTGTCGCGGCTGGAAACGACGGATGCGCGGCAAGGGGAAGGGGGCGGCCAAGTCGATATCCCGCGGCAGCTCCGTATCCTGTGCGACGAGGCGCGGGCGCTGAGCGGCGGACAGCATCAGCTTGAACTGGAGGCCGACGAAGAGCTGGCGCTGCTCGGGGACGAGGGCGAGCTGCGCAGCGCTTTCTCCAACATCATCTTCAACGCGGTCAAATACACCCCGGCGGGCGGCAGCATCCGTATTCGCTGGGCCCGGCAGTCTGCCGGCGCCTGCCTGGAGGTGAGCGACACCGGTCCTGGCATCGCGCCAACCCATCTGTCGCGCTTGACCGAGCGTTTTTATCGGGTGGATCGCGGCCGCTCGGCCCGCACCGGCGGCTCCGGGCTTGGGCTTGCTATCGTTAAGCATGTGCTCCACCGCCACGAAGCAAAGCTGTTAGTGGAAAGCGAGCTCGGTGTCGGCAGCACGTTCCGCTGCGTTTTTCCGCAGGCCAGAGTGGTGCTGCAAAGCAGTTCTGTCGACTCCGGCGCGCTGTAACAATATCGCCATATTCCACCGCTAGACTTGCCTCCGTTCGTAGCAAGCGGCATATCCAGCCGCCGCCCTGGGCAAACGATCGACGTCCATACACGAAGGAGGCCGAAATGCGAATTAAAGCGAAGCTGAGACTGCTCTGCCTTGCCCTGTCAGGGCTGGCGCTGGGCAGCGGGGGGAGCGCTTCGGCGCAGCAGGCGAACGAGATCAATGGCGCCGGTGCCAGCTTTCCTTACCCGATTTATGCTAAATGGGCCGCGGCCTACAACCAGCAGACCGGCGTCAGGCTGAATTATCAGTCCATCGGTTCCGGTGGCGGTATCCGGCAGATCACCGCGAAGACGGTCGATTTCGGTGCTTCCGATGCGCCGATGAAGAAGGAAGAACTGGAGGCTGCTGGTCTGATGCAGTTCCCGATGGTCATTGGCGGCGTGGTGCCGGTGATGAACCTGAAGGGCATCAAGCCAGGCGAAATCCGCCTGACCGGCGAACTGCTGGCCGATATCTTCCTCGGCAAGATCACCAAGTGGAATGACCCGGCGCTGGTCAAGAACAACCCAGGCGTTAAACTGCCGGATCGGGCGATCACGGTTGTGCACCGTTCCGATGGTTCCGGCACCACCTGGATGTTCACCAACTACCTGACCAAGGTCAGCCCCGACTGGGCGAAGTCGGTCGGCAATAACTCTGCCGTCCAGTGGCCGGTCGGCGTTGGCGGCAAGGGCAACGAAGGCGTGGCTTCATACGTCAATCGCATCAACGGCGGCATCGGCTACGTCGAATACGCTTACGCTCTGCAAAATAAACTCACCCATGCCCAAATGATGAATCGTGAGGGCAACTATGTCAGCCCCAGCACCAAGAGCTTCCAGGCCGCGGCTGCCGGTGCCGACTGGAAAAACTCGCCGGGCTTCTATGTAGTGCTGACCGACCAGCCGGGCGCCGACACTTGGCCGATCAGCGGTGCCAGCTTCATCCTGATGCACCGCGAGCAGGCCAAGCCGGAAGTGGCGGAGGCGGCGCTGAAGTTCTTTGACTGGGCTTACCGCAACGGTGCCGACATGGCGGTCGAACTGGACTACGTGCCGATTCCGGAGAGTGTGTACCAGATTGTCGAGCAGAACTGGGCGGAGACGATGCGTCGGCCGGACGGCAAGCCGGTCTGGCCAGCAGCGGGCCAGTAAGCCGCTAGTCGCAAGTTTAAGTGCAAGGGCCGCTTGACGGCCCTTGCCCTGTTTCTGGCCTTTGATGGAGGCACCCTTGCAACAGCTCACTATTCCCGCCGGTCTGGCCAGCAAGCTCCGCCGGAACGCCCTGGCCGATACGCTGTTCCGGCGGCTGACCATGCTGTTCGCCATCCTGGTGGCGGTAATCGTGTTCGGCGTTTTGCTTTCTCTGCTGATCGGCGCTTGGCCGGCACTGCGGCATTTCGGCTTGGGCTTTATCGCTAGCGATCAATGGAATCCGGTGACGGACCAGTACGGCGCCCTGGTGCCTATCGTGGGCACCCTGCTGACTTCCGCCATCGCCATGGTGATCGCCGTGCCGGTAAGCTTCGGCATCGCCCTGTTCATCACCGAGCTGGCCCCGGTCTGGCTGAAGCGGCCGATTGGCACTGCTATCGAGTTGCTGGCCGCCATACCCAGCATTATCTACGGCATGTGGGGTCTGTTCGTATTTGCGCCGTGGTTTGGCGACAATGTGCAGCCCTGGATGACCGAGCACATCGGTTCCTGGCCGCTGATTGGCGCACTGTTCCAAGGC
>DASULL010000073.1:0-3683 GCA_036278215.1 Gammaproteobacteria bacterium
GGCAGGCCAGACAATTGCCCTTGCCGCGGTCGAAAGCGATCGACCGCCCCTCGGCCACGTCCGCCGCTGCCTGTTGCGCCATGCCAAGCGCGGCTGCGCAACAGATCACGGCAAACCACTTTCTTATTATTCCGTGCATTCTCATGATCTCCTCTCCTCCTCGGCCCACTTTTCTAGACCAGCTGTCTGACCGACGGCGCTGGGCTGCCGGCCACTTGTGCTGCTACTGACCAGTGTCCAGCGACCCGGTCGTGCGCGGCGTGACATTCTTGCCGACCGCCGAGTCGGTGATGGTCACCTTGGTCGCACAGTTCTTCATGCAGCGCTGATTGTTGGTATCAGGCCGCGGATCCTCCCAGATGAAGCCGTTTCTGTTCGGCATTTCGATGGCCGCCAGGTTGTCCTGGGTTGCCACGAAGTCATCGTCGACGATGTTGTTGAGGTTCAGCACATAAGCGACGACGGCGTATACCTGATCGTCGCTCAGCGACTGCGGCGCGAAGAACGGCATGGCGCGGTGGACGTAGTCCCACAGAGTGGTCGCGTACGGCCAGTAGCTGCCGACGGTCGGATCCGGACGGTCCTCAGTGAGCGTGCCCATGCCGCCGGCCAGCTTGGGGTAGCGGCCCACGCCCTCGCCGAACAGGCCATGACAGGAGGCGCACTGAGCCTCGTAGATCGCCATACCGTCATCGACCGAGCCGCTGCCGGGAGGCAGGCCTTTGCCGTCGGGCCGTACGTCAATGTCCCAGCCGGCGATCTGGGCCGGCGTCGCTGGGGTGCCGACGCCATAGAAGCCGGCCGGCTTCTTGGCCAGCGCCATCCCGGAAGCCAGCGCCAGCGTCAGCCCGACAGCGGCCGCGCCCGAACGACGCAGGAGGTTGCTAGCTAATCTGGACATTATCGACACTCCCGTTCGCGTTGACCTGCCAGGTCTGGATGGCGTTCTGGTGGTAGATGGAATTGGTGCCGCGGACCTCGCGCAACTGCGCCATCGTCGGCTGGACATAGCCGGTCTCGTCGATAACCCGCGACTGCAGCAGGGCCGGCTTGCCATCCCAGCGCCAGGGCAGCGTGAAGCGGGTCAGGGCCTTGGACAGCACCGGCTCGTGCAGCGTGGCTTCGTGCCAAGTCCGCCCACCATCGACCGACACGTCCACCGCCTTCACCTTGCCGCGGCCGGTCCAGGCCAGGCCCTGGATCTCATAGTTGCCGGGCTTGGCGAGCGGCTTTTCCGGGCAGGGGAAAGTGATGACGGACTTTGCATCTATCACCCAGGTAAAGCCGCGCGCGGTGCCATCCGGCATCAGGTCGGTGTACTTGGAGGTCTCCTCGCGGTGCATCCACGGCATGTCGCCCAGCTTGAGGCGGCGCAGCCACTTGACGTGCACGTTGCCCTCCCAGCCCGGCACGATCAGCCGCAGCGGATAGCCCTGCTCCGGCCGCAGCGCCTCGCCGTTCTGGCCATAAACCACCAGGACGTCATCCAGCGCTTTCTCAATCGGAATGCTGCGCGTCATTGCCGCGCCGTCCGCCCCCTCGGCCAGCAGCCAGGTGGCTTCGGGCTTGATGCCGACTTCTGCCAGCAGCGTTGACAGGCGCACCCCGGTCCACTCGGCGCAACCGATCATGCCGTGCAGGAACTGCAGCGAGTTGAGCTGCGCACCGCGCCACTCCATGCCGCGGTTGGCGGGGCATTCGAGGAAATGGATCAGGGACACGCTGGGGAGGCGCATCAGATCATCCATAGTCAGGATGAGCGGACGCTCGACCAAGCCGTGGATCATCAGGCGATGCTGCTCCGGATCGACGTCCGGCCGGCCGGCATGATGACGCTCGAAGAACAGCCCATTGGGAGTGATGATGCCTTTCTGGTGCTGCAACGGCGTGAAGCTGATCGACGAAATCGTGTCGGCGGTCAGCCAGGGCACGTTGCGCCGGATCACATGCTGCTCGAACCGCGACGGCATGCCGTAGGGATCGGCAACAATGGGCTTGCCGAGGCTGCGGGTCCAGGCAGGAATCCCAGGCGGGGAAACCGTTGCGTCCGCGACTGCCGCTCGCGGCGTCAGACCGGCCAGCGCACCGCCGACCATGACGCTGCCGGTAGCGAACAGGCCGTTTTTCAGAAAACGCCGGCGCTCGCTCGCCGGCAGGCGATCCGCCTCTTCATGTACTTCTTGCGGCAGATCTTTAGGCTTTCGGCGAAACATACCGATCATGGGCGCTCCTCCGCACCCAGCGGCTTGCTGCTGTGGCCTCTCCTCCTCCCGCGTTTTCGCAAACGACAGGAAAAACAGACGTCGCCAACGGGCTGATATTACGGCCCCGTTGTCGCATCAAGTCGATGGGTAGCTCGTTTGGTTATATGGTTATAACCTATGTATACATTCAGAAAGAACGATGATCAAGCCTGAAACCCCTGGGCTGAACATCGCTGCGGCGCAGCATTCCATTTAAGAACTGGCGCCCTGAAACCATGGGGGAGCGGAGATTTCTAAAATAATGAAACACTTGCCCACTAACAGAACGCGGGTATTGCTCGCTCGGCTTGGAGCCCTGCTGGTGCTGTTGGCACCGCTACAAATCGCCGCCCAGGGAAAGGTCACGGAGGCCTACCCGCCGATCAGCGTGCCGGTGCAGGCAAAGCGCCTGGATAACACCAACGCTTACTACATCCTGGGGAAGTCGGGAGTACCCGGCCCGGCCAACGAGGGCATGACCTCGAACGGCGGCTTTGTGGTGACCGACGACGGCGTGGTGGTATTCGACGCGCTGGGCACTCCCAGCCTGGCAGCGGCGATGATCGAGGAGATCCGCAAGGTCACCGACCAACCGATCCGCTACGTGGTGGTCAGCCACTACCACGCCGACCATATCTACGGGCTGCAGGCGTTCCGCGACCACAGCCAGGCGAAAATCATCGCCCATGAGCTGGCTCAGCAATACGTTGAGAGCGCCGATGCCAGCGGGCGGTTAGCACAGCGGCGCGAAGCACTGGCGCCCTGGATCAATGAGCAGACCCGTCTGATCGGGCCGGACCAGACTTTCGCCGACAAGCTGACGCTCGAACTCGGCGGCAGCCGCATCACCCTGCTGTACGTCGGCCCGGCCCACGGCCCGGACGACATCCTCATGGTGGTCGAGCCGGCCGGGGTCTTATATGCCGGAGACATCGTTCAGACTGGCCGGGTGCCGTTTCTGAACACCCCGGACGCCAACACAGAACGCTGGCTGGAAAACCTGGAAACGGTCAAAAAAATGTCGCCGAAATACATCGTTCCAGGCCATGGCCAAGTATCGAATAAAGCGGTTGCCGACCTGGATTTCACCATCCGTTATATCAATTTCGTTCGCGGACAGATGAAGCAAGCTGTCGAAAGCTGGGTGCCCTTCGAAGATGCCTATGAGCAGATCGACTGGTCAGAATACAAAGACTTACCGGCGTTCGAGGAATCGAACAAAGGCAACGCTTACCGCGTCTACCTGGAGCTAGAAAACTCGCTGTAACCGCCCAATCCGGTTCCCCGGGCCAAGGCCGACAGGCATAAGCCCGGGGAATCCGAGATGAGTGCGGCCGGCTGGCAGCACCTCGAGCCGGCGATTTACAACCGCCTCACCCGGAGCGCGCCTGCCGGCGGCGCAAGATCCGCATGGCAACCCAGATACCTCCGACCACTATC
>DASULL010000074.1:0-2955 GCA_036278215.1 Gammaproteobacteria bacterium
GTGAATATGCGCGCTGTCCGTGGCGTTGGCCATGTTCACGTTGATGGTGTCGCCGACGCGGGCGCGGATGAATGGCCCCGGCACCTTGTTGTTGAAGGTCCAGTACTTGTAGGTGCTGCCGTCGTCGAGCTGGCCGATCACCTCGGTGGTTTCGAGGTTGACGTTCAGAGTCTGCGGTCCGCGTTTGCCGACCGGCTGGCCGACAGCGGTCGGGTCCTGTGCCACCTGGGCGCCGCTGCTCTTGGCGGCAGTCATGCCGTCGCCGACTATCAGCTTGCCGAACATGCCGGCCTGAACGTGCCCCGGCAGGCTGCAGATGTATTTGAATTCGCCAGCCTTGCCGACCCGGAACACCACTGCGGTGGACGAGCCTTTGCCGCTGATATTGTCGGAATCGACCTGAAAGTCGGGTAGGGCGATGTCGTGTACGGCGCCATCGCCGTTGACCAGATTAATCTGGACTACCGAGCCTTCCGCAACGCTCAGGTCGGGGTTGATCTTGCCTTTGATATTGCCGGCATCGCCGATGAAGACCAGCTTGCCATCGGCGATACCAGTGCGCAGGGTGAAGGTCACGTCCGGACGGTAAGTAACCGGCTGCCGATCGTGCGCGCCGCTAGCTGCGGCGGGGCTGAGAGCGACCGCGCCTAAGAGGAGCACGGCCGCGGCTTTGTGCAGGATGGTTGTTTTCATGGCTTTCATCTCCACGTTCGACCGGACCTATTACTTGATCTGGCTGAAATATTTGTCGAGCCGGTCCTTGTTCATGGCGATCGACCCCTTGAACTCTTCGGCGACCTGTTTGGCTTCGGCGAGATTGACCGGCGCACCGACCTGGATGACGCCGACCATGCCGAGCGGGACGTGCGGATCGCACTTGTAGAGGTACACGCCCTCTTGCTCGAAGGTGACCGTAATCGGTTTGTTAATCGGTCCGGACCAGGGGGTAGCGCCGGCTGGAACGTAGTGCGAGGCGGAGTTGTGGGCCGGCTCGGCCGGTACGAAGGTGACCGTGTCGCCGCGGTTGACTTTGATGAAGCCCGGCTCGAAGACCATCGTGCCATCCGCTCCAGAGTTCAGCATCTTGATCTCGTGAGTGGCGGCCAGTGCCTGGGTGCCGACGATAAGCATGCTGATCGCGGCAGCGGTAAGAA
This sequence comes from Gammaproteobacteria bacterium, assembly GCA_036278215.1. Taxonomy (GTDB): domain Bacteria; phylum Pseudomonadota; class Gammaproteobacteria; order Nitrococcales; family AK92; genus JAAYIK01. The sequence continues at coordinate 1,155 of DASULL010000074.1, forward strand.
CATGCTTTTTCATAGCTTTGTCTCCTGCGATTGGGTGAATTGCTGCATTGCAATGAAAAGTAGCATTTTGAATAAATGTTTAAATTGATGCAGATCAAAAGGAGGCTGGCTCGACCATTTGGTTTACAGAAACGTGATCGAATTGGCAGGTGTAGAAGACGGTAGAAAAAACGGCCCGCTGTTGCGGGCCGTTTTTGCAGCTATTGGCAGGGAATTATCAGTTGCTGCAGTGGCCGCAGCAGCTGCCTTCGCTGGCGTGTGCCGCCATAGTGGCGGTGGGCACGGAGGTCGCTGCGGCCGGCGCCGTGGCTGCCGCCGCCGGCAGGCCCGCCATCGTCCCCACTGCTTCGGCGCGGCCTCGGCTGCCGCGCCAGAGGGCGAACACGAAAGCTGCCAGTGCCAGAGCGCCGCCGGCGAAGATGATGTCACCGGGCATCCGCATCCAGACGAACAGCTCCATCAGCGGCGAGCGGATCACTTCCGCCGAACGGGCATACCACAGCCCCTTGGTGACGCTGGCCCAGGCCTGGTAGATACCGGCCGGCAGCAGGGCGAAGAAGGTCATGCCGACTAAGCCGATGTTGAGCAGCCAGAAGGTCGGGGCGAGCAGCTTGTCCTTCCACGCCAGCGGCGAACTCAGTCCACGCAGGCAGAACAGCATCAGGCCGATGCCGAGCATGCCGTACACACCGAATAGGGCGGCATGACCGTGGTTGGCGGTGGTGTTCAGCCCCTGGATGTAGTAGAGCGAGATCGGCGGGTTGATGATGAAGCCGAACAGGCCCGCGCCGACCAAGTTCCAGAAGGCCACCGCGACGAAGAACAGCACCGGCCAGCGGTAGCTGCGCATCCACGGCGTGGCGTGGCTGTAGCGGAAATTCTCCGCCGCCTCCAGCCCGAGCAGTACCAGCGGCACCACTTCCAGCGCCGATACCATGGCACCGATGGCGATTACGCCTTCGGTGGTGCCGGCGAAGTAGAGATGGTGCAGGGTGCCGAGGATACCGCCGGTGAGGAACACCACCGTGGCGAACAGCGTGGCGGTGCCAGCAGTTTTGGCGCGCACTAGGCCGAGCTTGGTGAACAGCAGGGCGATGATAGCGGTGGCGAACACCTCAAAGAAGCCTTCCACCCACAGGTGCACCACCCACCAGCGCCAGTATTCGACCATGGAGATATGGGTGTGCTTGCCGTACATCAGGCCGGCGGCATACATCAGACCGATAGCGATGGTGGACAGGAACAGCAGCCACAGCAGCGTGCGATTTTCTGCTTGCCGCTTCAGTGCCGGCCACAGGGCACGGCCCATCAGCACCAGCCAGATCATCAGACCGACGAACAGCAGGATCTGCCAGATGCGGCCCATATCGACGAACTCCCAGCCCTGGTGACCCAGGTAGAAGTTGGTGTCGAGGTCGAAGCGCTGCATCACGCCCAGCCACTGGCCGGCCAGCGAGCCGACCACCACCACCACCAGCGCGACGTAGAGCAGGTCAACGCCGAGTTTCTGGTACTTCGGTTCGTGGCCGGAGATGGCCGGAGCGATGTACAGGCCGGTGGCCAGCCAGGCGGTGGCGATCCAGAAAATGGCCAGCTGGGTGTGCCAGCTGCGAGTCACCGCGTAGGGCAGGATCTCGGAGAGGTTGAAACCGTAGAAATGATGACCCTCTACCGCGTAATGCGCGGTGATCGCCCCCAGGGTCATCTGGGCGAGGAACAGCGCTACCACGGTGTAGAAGTACTTGGCGGTAGCCCGCATCGACGGCGTTACCTTGATCTTCGCCAGCGGGTCGTCCTTGGG
>DASULL010000075.1:0-3835 GCA_036278215.1 Gammaproteobacteria bacterium
GCCGGGCGGGATCGTAGCCCATGGCCTGCAGCAGCGCCCGGGCGTAGCTGAGCTGGTTATCAAGCTCACGCCGAGTCGCAGCCGGCACTTCGGCGGTATCCAGCAGCACTACATCGCTGGCGCCATACGCCAGCGCGCTCAGCCAGGTATCCATGCCGACCGCGCCGATTTCCTCGACCCGCACCGGAATAACCCGCTCCGGCAGCTCGGCGACGCTCTCGCGCAGGCGCTCGACGCCGGCCGTGTCGTCGTGGAACAGCAGGATCGGCTGCTCGCCGCCGGCCGCCCGATAGGTCTGCAGCATCGCCTTGAGCCGAGCGATCTGATCCTTCGGCCCTGGGTAGGCGTAAATAATAGCGCCAGTCGGACAGGCCGCTGTGCAGCTGCCGCCCCCCTGGCACAGATAGGGGTCGACCTCGATATGGTCGCCGCGGGAACTGATCGCGCTGGCCGGACAAGCGTCGAGGCAGCGGGTACAACCGGTCAGACCGCTGTCACCATGGGCACAGATGTCCGGGTTGTAGTTGAAGAACTTCGGCTTCTCGAACTCGCCGGTCATCTCCGGAATCTGGGCCAGCGCCCGCTCCAGGCGGGCCGCATCGCTGCCGGCCGGATAGTAGCCGAAAGGCGGCAATTCGCGGTCAAGCAGCGGCGTCGGCTGCAGATCGAGAACCAGATCGAAGAAAGGGTGCTGGGTACCGCTCAGCTCAGCCAGGTTGAGCGGCTCCCCGTTGGGAGCGTGCAGCGTTGCGACATAATGACCCAGATGGCCCGCCAGCTTGTCCACCTGACCATACAGGACCGCCATGCTTGGATCGGCTTTGCCCACAGTAGCTGGCGCCGCTGTGGAAATACCGTCAGTGATCACGACAGTCCGCTGCAGACCGCAATCAGCGAGTCGATGCGCAGCCGCCAACGCCGCCTCCGCGGGACCAACGATCAGTAGGTGTCCGGCCGAGCGGTAATCAACCAGCGACGTCGCCTCGATCTCGACGGCGGCACCAGCCTGAAGCGCAGCATCACGGGCCTGACCCGCCGCAGTGCGAGTCTGGAAAGCCAGGTCTGCATATACGTTTAGAAGTTCTGACATATTTCCTCAGAGTTGCTCGGCTTCTTTAAGCCTGCTCCTCGCCACCAGCACGCAGCCGGCGATAGCTGGCGGATAGTGCAAGTACAGGACCAGAAAAAAACAACGAAAAAAGAACAAAGCGACCAAGCGACGACGCTGATTGGCGCGATTCGACCCGCTGAGCTCACGCTTTGGACTCGTTCTCGGCACTCCCCACTGTAGCCGTCGCAGCGTCATCCTGCCGGATTTCGCCATCGACACTTCCCGCCACTAGCGGCAAGCGCTCCTCTTCCTCAGTCAACGTGACCTGCGGCTGCCCTGCCTCCCGCTCGGCCAAGACACGGGCTTCCGCATCCTCCAGAGAAATCTCCTTGCCGCGTGCCAGCAACCGATCGCGCAAGGTCTGCGCTTCCCGGGCAATGGCAGCTTTCAAGTCGTGCGGGACAATGCTGCCGAGCGGCGTGAATTGGGTGTAGTCGTCGGCATACTCCGCACACAGGCAATACTGGTTGTACTCCGGGGTGTGAAAGACCCGGCTGAATGCCTTCATGCGCAGCAGTGGCGACACATTCTTTGCCAGAAACACGCTGAGGTCGGAGGACTGGTCCAGACTCTCGATCGGCGGCATATCCTCATCGGTCAGTTCGTCGTACGGCTTGCCGGTGCGCGCATCGATACGCACAGCTTCGGCAGGCGGCACTGACTCCACGACCACCGGCTCAACGGCAGCCAGCGGCTCCGGCTCTTCATGCCCCTGTCGCGCCAGCGCGCTGCGGCGCGACCAGCGCGACAGAAAACCTTCGTCGGCAACCGCCACTGGCGTGGCGCCGCCACTGCCAGCCTTGTCCCCAGCCATCACTCCCCTCCGGCCCAATCGCCAACTTCCGCATCAAACATCGCCTTGCTGCGCTGCTTGCCCCGATGCTTCTTGCGGCGGCGCGGTACGTAATGCTCCAGGACAAAACGCTCCAGCCAGCGAAAAACCTCAGGCGGCATGGCGACGCGGTAAACGGTTTCATCTGCGCTGCGCAGATCGGTAGCATCCAGGTTCTGCGCATCGCCCAGACCGACGGTCGCCTGCAGCGGCCGCAGCCCTTCGGCCGTATGCTTGGCAACGACGAACACCGACGGCGCAGATGAGTTGATGTTGAGAGCGTAGTCGTCGACGCTGGCCTTGCGCAGCCGCAGCTCATAGCCCATCCACATATAGATGTCGCCTTCCGGGCCAGACCGCATGCGCAGGCTGCGAATTTCGCTGCTGGCAAACCGCTGGCCGATCACGACACCCAGAACGCGCCACTGCTCACCGTCCGGCAGAGCATCACGCCCGACGATGACCGAAACCGGCAGAACCGACTGGTCACCCCACTCATCCAGGTCTCGCTCGACTTCCATCGCTTTACTCCGCTTACCACGCCACCGCGCAGCAATAAAGTTAAATAAGAATTAAGCAAAATACGTGCCACCGAGGCAGGCCGCTGGAAGTCGCGCATGGACGGCCACAAGGTGAGGTAGGATGGGAAAAATTGACACGAAGATCCCGCAGGCAGGACAAAAAGCACCATGACGCGCCGCAACATCCGGATTTTGTGGCGCAAGCGCAGCCCTGCGAAGGCAGCACCTCCGACTTTGTCCGGGTACAAGCCGATCAGGGCGGGCCCGGCACGAAACTTGTATAAATACGGCATAGTTTCATCACGCTGCCGCTGGAGCACCGATGGCCGTGAGAGCATGAGTGAGGAGCGCATGAGTAACGACAACACCGGGCAGCCACGCCTGATCGACCGCTTCGGTCGACACGTCAATTATGTTCGGCTTTCGGTGACAGATCGCTGCGACTTCCGCTGCGTCTATTGCATGAGCGAGCAGATGACCTTTCTGCCTCGCGCGCAGGTACTGACTCTGGAGGAACTGGCCCTGCTGGGGCGAGCCTTCAGCGAGCTCGGCGTCAGCAAAATTCGCATCACCGGCGGTGAGCCGCTAGTCCGCAAGAACGTCATCACCCTGTTCCAGGAACTCGGCCGCCTCCCCGGCTTGCGGGAGCTGACCCTGACCACCAACGGCTCTCAGCTGGCCGATCTGGCCGCGCCATTGCGCCAAGCCGGGGTCCGTCGCATCAACATCAGCCTCGACAGCCTCGACCCGGCCCGCTTCCGCGCTATCACCCGGGTCGGCGATCTGAGCAAGGTGCTCGCAGGCATCGCCGCTGCTCAGCAAGCTGGCTTCGACAAGATCAAGATCAACACCGTAGCGATGAAAAATCGCAACGACGACGAAATCCTCGACCTGGTCCAGTTTGTCCTGGACCGCGCAATGGATATCAGCTTCATCGAGGAAATGCCGCTCGGCGACATCACCGAGCATGATCGGGCCGAGGTCTACATGTCCAGCGATGAGGTGCGGGAACGCATCCGGACCCGGTTCGAGCTGGTCGCCACCGACGAAACCACCGGCGGCCCTTCCCGTTACTTCCGCATTCCCGGCAGCGCCACCAAGGTCGGCTTCATTTCGCCGCACAGCCACAATTTCTGCAGCACCTGCAACCGGGTTCGGGTAACCACGGAAGGGCGACTGTTGCTCTGCCTCGGTCAGGAGCATTCGATGGATCTGAAGCGCGTCATGCGGGCCAATCCGGGCGACTTAGAGCGTCTGAAGCAGGCCATCGTCGCGGCAATGGATCTGAAACCTAAAGGACACGACTTCGACCTGACGGCAAAACCCATAATTTTTCGCCACATGAGTGTCACCGGCGGCTGAGTCCCATTT
>DASULL010000076.1:0-8808 GCA_036278215.1 Gammaproteobacteria bacterium
GACCGGCGCTGGAGACGCTGCGAAGCTTGGCGGAGCAGGCCCGGGCGGCGGCCTTGGCCGGGCTGTCTGGCACGGAACGCGAGGAGCTGATCCGGTTGTTGTACAAAGTGCGCTGCAACCTCAGTGCTGATCGGAATCCGATATCGGAGGCGAGTGAGAACTGAACGCCGGTGGCGGATTCCGCGGCCGCTGCTCCTGATCGGCTTCGGTCTGATCTCGTTCTCAGTGAGAGCAACGGGCGGTTTCACCGATCGGATGGGCCGGTTTACCATTGTTGGGGCAGCCTGGCATAGGAGTTCGAGCTGAGGTTCGGCTAGCTCGCCGATAGAACACCTTATGGAAACAGCCAGTCTGTATAGCCTGCTGCGTAGAACTCGGCCGGCAACGCGCAGATCAACCGAGCACAACTATAGCGGTAACACATCGCCCTACAACCCGCTGCAGCAGCAGGGTAGTCTGGTTGGCGTAGCGTAGTTGACCGATCCGGCGACACGGGTACTGCTGGATGCCGAAGTGACGCGGCAGGCGATCCTTACTAAGCTGCCTCAGCGACTTCCGGCTGATGGTGTTCATCTGCCTGTCGGTAATTCTGCTGCTGCGCAGGCCGGCTGCGGGTATGGCGGCAGCCTGAGCGCAGCCGTCTTTGCCGAGATTTAAGGAAAGAACTTGAGACCTGGTACGAAACGCATCGGCGGGATGCTGCTGGTACTGCTGCTGATCGCTGCCGGCTGGCTGTGGCTTGGCCGCGACCGCGAGACCGACGAGCCTGTGCGTGGCCCACGGGCGGCCGGCGCGGTGGCGGTGGAGATGGCGCCGGTGACGGTGCAGGACCTCAACGACATCCGTAGCCTGAGCGGCAGCCTCAATGCCAATGCCGCTTTTGAGGTGGCAGCCAAGATCGGTGGTCGGGTCGAGGAGGTAACGGCGCAGATCGGCGATTCAATCCGGCGCGGGCAAGTCGTTGCCCGGCTGGATGACGACGAATATGTGCAGCAGCGCGAGCAGGCGCGGGCGGAGCTGGCGGTAGCGAGAGCCTCGGTGGACGAGGCCAGCAGTGCCATGGGTTTGGCCGAAACCGAATACGTTCGTCTACAAGAGCTGCATCGGCAGGGAATCGCTGCTGCCGCCGAGCTGGAGCGCGCCCGCGCCGATCATGCGGCGGCGCAGGCACGACTCAAGCTGGCACAGGCACAGGTGGCGCAGCGCCAGGCGGCGCTGCGGGGCGCCGAGGTGCGCTTGGGCTACACCCAGATCCGGGCCAACTGGAGCGGAGGCGGCGAAACGCGGCTGGTGGGGCAGCGCTTCGTCGATCCGGGCGCGACCCTGGCGGCCAATACGCCGGTAATTTCGGTGCTGGATCTGGATCCGGTAATTGCGGTGGTGTTCGTCGGCGAACACGACTACGTCCGGTTGCAGCCGGGGCAGAGCGCAACCGTGACGGCAGCGGCCTACGGCGATCGCGAGTTCCCCGGCAAGGTCGTGCGCATGGCGCCGCGGCTGGATGAGAATTCGCGCCAGGCACGGGTCGAGCTGGCGGTCGCCAATCCTGAGCACCGGCTCAAGCCGGGTATGTTCGTGCAAGTGCGGGTGGTGCTGGCGAGCGTGCCGGCTGCGACCGTGGTGCCGCAGGCGGCGCTGACGCGGCGGGAAGGACGGCTGGGCGTGTTCCTGGCTGATGCCGAGCGCAGCAAGGTGCATTTCGTGCCGGTGACGACCGGCGTCACGCAGGGCGATCAGGTGCAAATCGTCGAGCCGGCGCTGGAAGGCTGGGTGGTTACGCTGGGGCAGCACCTGCTGCGTGACGGCGCGGCGATCCGTCCGGTGCAGGCCGATGCGGCAGCTGCTGGGGGTGGGCGGCCGCGATGAGAATCGCCCGCTTTTCGGTCGGCCGCCCGGTCTTCACTAGCATGATGATGCTGATCGCGATCGCGCTCGGGCTGGTCTCGCTGGCAAAGCTGCCGATCGATCTGATGCCGGACGTCACCTACCCAACGCTCAGCATTTCCACCCTGTATCCCAATGCCAGCCCAGAAGTGATGGAAGAGCTGATCACCCGGCCGCTGGAGCGGGCGGTGGCGGCGGTGCCAGGGGTCGAAGAGGTCAGCTCGATTTCGGCCGAGGGCAGCAGTCAGGTAAGCATCCGGTTTACCTGGGGGATCGACCTGGACGCGGCCGCCAACGATATCCGCGACCGCCTCGACCGTATCGTTGCCAGCCTGCCGGAGGAAGCCGAACGGCCGCAGCTGCGCAAGTTCGATCCGGCCTCGTTCCCAATCCTGATTCTCGGTGCCGCCAGCCGGCTCGATCCGCTGGAACTGCGTCGGCTGATCGATGAGCAGCTCAGCTTCCGTCTCGAGCGTTTGCCGGGGGTGGCCGCGGTGGAAGTCTGGGGCGGGCACCAGCGCGAGATTCAGGTCAGGGTTCTGCGCGAGCGGCTGCAGGCGCTGGGGCTGCCGCTGGATCGGGTGCTGCAGACGCTGCGGGATGCCAATCTGAACGTCCCTACCGGCAGCATCACCGAAGGCACTGCCGACGTGACTTTACGTGCCCCGGGGCGTTTCCGCAGCCTGGATGAAATCCGCAATACGGTGATAGCGCGGCGCGAAGGGGTCGCTATCTACCTCCATCAGATCGCCGAGGTGGCCGACAGTCATGCCGAAATGACTCGTCTGATCCGGATCAACGGCCAGCCAGGGGTGCGGCTCGGGGTGCGTAAGCAGTCCGGCAGCAACACGGTGGCGGTAGCCGAAGCGGTGCTGAAGGAAGTCGCCCGGATCAACGCCGATTTTCCGCAGGTGGAGCTGACGCCGGTAATCGACACTGCTCAGTATATTCGTCGCTCCATCGACAACCTGAGCCAGTCGGTGCTGTACGGCGGCAGCCTTGCCGTCATCGTCCTGCTGTTTTTCCTGCGCGATCTGCGCAGCACGGCGGTGGTCGCCAGTGCTATCCCGATTTCGGTGATTTCCACCTTCGCGCTGATCTATTTCGGCGGCTTCACCCTGAATCTGATGACTTTGGGCGGTCTGGCGTTGGGCGTCGGCATGATGGTCGACAACGCCATCGTGGTGCTGGAAAACATCACCCGCCGGCGCGACGAAGAAGGCGCGTCAGTGGAAGAGGCCGCGGTTGGCGGTACCGAGCAGGTGACTGCGGCGGTGTTCGCCAGCACGCTTACCACCTTGTCGGTGTTTCTGCCGATGGCCTTCCTGCAGGGCGTGTCGGGACAGTTGTTTCAGCAGTTCGCCTGGGTGGTCGGCTTTTCGCTGCTGGCGTCGCTGGTGGTCGCGCTCACCCTGGTGCCGATGCTGGCCTCGCGCATCATGCGCAATCCTGGTGCAGGGGGCGGCGGCCGCTTGGCCGAAGTCGGCCGGCGCGGCTTTGCCTGGGTCGAGCAAGTCTACGGCGGCTTGCTGGAGGCTGCGCTACGGCATCGACTGACGGTGCTGATCGCTGCCGCCGTGCTGTTCGTTGGTAGTTTGTTGCTGATTCCGCAGGTCGGCGGCGAGTTGATGCCGGCGAGCGACGAAAGCGAGGTCCGGGTAAGCCTGGAAATGGAGCCGGGCACGCGCCTGGAAGTGGTCGATCAGCGCATGCGCCAGGTGGAAGCGATAGTGGCGGAGGCGGTGCCGGAGACCCGCGCGTCGGTCGTTAGCGTCGGTGCTTCCGGTTTCCGGGCGGGGGCGGCTACCGGCGAGATCCGGCTATCGCTGGTGCCGGTGGCGCAGCGCAGCCGCTCTAGCGAGCAAATCGCTGCGGCCCTGCGGCCCAAGCTGGCGGACATTCCGGGGGCGGTGATCCGCACCCGCGCCGGACAGGGGTTGTTTTTGTTGCGCATGGGCTCTGGTGGTAGCGATCGGTTGGCAGTGGAGATCCGCGGCTACGATCTGCGCGTCCTCGAGCGGCTGGCGGCGGAAGTGCGGCGCACGCTTGCCGATGTGCCGGGTATTACCGATCTTTCGGTCAGCCGTGAGGCTGGCGCGCCGGAGCAGGTCTTCCGGATCGACCGCGAGCGGGCAGCCGACCTTGGCCTGTCGGTGGCGCAGATCGCCCGTACTATCCAGACGGCGGTGGCCGGCAGCTCGGCCGGCCAGTATCGGGATGCAGGTGAGGAATACACTATTCTGGTGCGCCTGAAGGATGCCGAGCGTCTGACCCTGGAGGAAGTGCTGGATCTGCCGCTGATCGCTGACGATGGCCGGCAGATCCCGCTGCGCCGGGTAGCGCAGGCCGAGGCTGACACCGGGCCGGTGCAAATCGAGCGCAAAAACCAGCAGCGCATCGTCATGATCACCGGTGAAATCGCCGGCCGCGACCTGCTGTCGGTGGCCAACGATGTGCGGCAACGGCTGGCCGACATTCCTACGCCGCGCAACTATGAAACCATCCTGGCTGGCGACTACGAGGAACAGCAAAAGGCTTTTGGCGAGCTGATGCTCAGCCTGCTGCTGGCGATCGGCTTGGTCTACATGATCCTGGCCAGTTTGTACGAATCGCTGCGCGACCCGCTGATCGTCATGCTGTCGGTGCCGCTTGCCGCTGTTGGCGTGGTCGCCACTCTGTACCTCACCGGTACTACCTTCAACATGCAGTCCTTCATCGGCATCATCATGCTGGTGGGCATTGTAGTGAACAACGCTATCCTCATCGTCGACCAAGCTGGCCAGCTGCTGCGCGAGGGCCGGTCGGTGCTGGAGGCCGTCCGCGAAGCCGGCCGTCGGCGGTTGCGGCCGATCCTGATGACTACGTTGACCACCGTGCTCGGCCTGCTGCCGCTGGCGCTTGGAATCGGCGAGGGCGCTGAGGCGCAGGCGCCGATGGCGCGAGCCGTGATCGGCGGCCTGGCCAGCTCGACCTTGATCACCTTGGTCGTGATCCCGGTGGCCTATACGCTGCTGCATCGAGAGCGTGCTGCATGAAACGTCTGCTCCTGCTCGGTGCGCTGCTGCCGCTGGTCGCGGTGGAGGCGGAGTCGCCGCCAGTGGCCGATCCCGGACCGACCGAGCTGCAGGAAACCCTGACAACCCCATTGGATTTGCGATTGCGCCCCAGCGACTTAAGGGATTTGCCCACGGCTGAGTCGCAAGGTCCGCTACGACTGTCGCTGGAGGAGGCCGTGCTGTATGCCTTGCGCTACAACCGCGGTCTGACCGTGCAGCAGCTCACGCCCCAGATTACCGGAGCGTTCGAGGCGATCGAGCGGGCCGCCTTCGATCCGGCTCTGTTTTCGGAGTTGGGTTTCAATCGATCGACCGCGGAGCGAGCCTCACCCGATATAGGGCGCACCTTTCCTGTCGAGTCTCAAGGGGCTAACAGCGCGGTTGGTCTGCGGACGACCCTGCCTACAGGCACCGACCTTGAAGGCAGCGTTTCCTATCGCCGGCAGAGCTCCAATCGAACGCCTGATCCGCAGTACGTCGCCGGCCTCAATCTCTCCGTCACCCAAGCCCTGCTGCGCGGTGGCAGCCGCCGCGCCAACCTGGTGAATCTGCGCCAAGCCGAGCTGGATACACTGGCCTCGCGTTACGAGCTGCGCGGTTTTGCCACTGCGCTGGTGGCCGATGTCGAGCAGACTTACTGGGATTATGTGCTGGCGGCGCAGCGCCTCGCCATTTTCGAGAGCTCGCTGCATCTGGCCGAGCGGCAACTGCAGGAAACCGAGCAGCGCATTCGCGCTGGAGCTCTGCCCGAAGCTGAGCGGGCTGCCGCCCGCGCCGAGGTCGCGCGCCGGCGGCAGGAGCTGATCGACGCCCGTGCCAATCACGACCGCCAGCGGCTCGCCTTGCTGCGGCTGCTGAGTCCGCCGTCGCTGGCTGGCTGGCAGCGGCCGGTCGAGGCCTTGAGCCGGCCGCTGCCGCCGGCCGAGCCGCTGGATCCGGTGGCCGAGCATATCGCCCTGTCACAGCGCTTGCGGGCTGAGCTGAACGAGGCAAAGCTGCGCCTGCGGCAGGGCAAGCTGGAGGTGATCCAAACCCGCAACGGTTTGCTGCCGCGGCTGGACCTGTTCATCGTGTTGGGCAAGACCGGCTATGCCGCAAGTTTCGGCGACGCCTTTCAAGCGATTGACGGCGATACCTACGATCTTTCCGCCGGCCTCCTGTTCGAATACCCCTTAGGCAATCGCCGCGCCGAGGCACAGCATCGGATCGCCACCTTGCAGCAGGCCCAAGCTCAGGCGAGTCTCGATAACCTGGCGCAGTTGGTTGCCCTGGAAGTGCAGCAGGCTTATCTGGAAGCGCAGCGCGCTGCCGCTCAGATCGACGCCAGCCGTGCTACCCGCGAGCTGCAGCAATCGGTACTGGAAGCCGAGCAGGCTCGGCTGCGCGCTGGCCGTTCCACCAGCCTGTCAGTAGCGCAAGCCCAGCGTGACCTGCTCGCTGCCCAGATCGACGAAGTTGGTGCGCTGGCCGCTTATCGTCAGGCTCTCACCGCTCTCTATCGCTTCGATGGCAGCCTGCTCGTTCGGCGTGCCGTCGCAGCGCCGGGGGAGGAGCCGGTGGAATAAAGGCTGGGGATGCTGCTATGCCGTGGTGCTTGCAAAAAGGATTGCCGGTGTTATTTCGTCAGTAGCACTGAGGATAAAGTTTCGTGCGATCTGCGGGGCAAGCGCCTTCGGGAAGCGTGACTGCAACCGCTTTGTCGGAGGACTAGAATGCAAGTAAGGTCTTTGGCACGAACAGGATCGTCGCGCCACTGACAATAACTGCGGCAGTGGAGGGATACACACGATGGAAACGGTTCGGCAAGTCCTCGAACGCAAGGGCAGCAAGGTACACTCGGTTGCACCGGATGTAAGCATTCTGGATGCGCTGGGTGTCATGGCGGAACACGACATCGGTGCGGTACTGGTCATGGACGGGGACCGCCTGCTAGGCATTTTCAGCGAACGCGACTATGCCCGGAAGGTGGTTTTGAAAGGCTTGGTATCTCGCGATGTCCAGGTCTCCCAGCTGATGACACCGAATCCTCGCACGGTGAGTCCGTCCAGCACGGTGGAGGAAGTCATGAACATGATGACCGAGAACCGCTTCCGTCACCTGCCGGTTGTCGAGAATGGTCGGCTGGTGGGGATCGTGACGATTGGCGATATGGTGAAGTCAATGGTCATGCAGCAGGAGCGGACGATACGCCATCTATCCAGTTATATCGCTGGCGATCTCGCTGCCGAGTAAGCTTTTCGGGAGCCTCAAGCAAAAGCGCCGCTTGCTCCGGCGTTTTTGCCTTACCAAGGCGGACCGTGCAAAGCCAGTGGCTGCCCAGACGGCAATTCCGCAGGATGCACGCCTGTGCCGGATAGAGCGCTCCCTTGGCAAAGGAATTACCGTACTACCGAAACCCCCAGCCAAACCCGCAAGCCGATATATTCGTTGTAGTTGAGCAGAGTCTCACCGTAGCCATGCAGTAATTGGAGATGCAGGAATGCGCCGGTGCGGGTGAACAGAGGCTCGCGCATAGGATAAGAGACGTCGAGCTGGATGGTGTTGCGGCCGCCGATGCCGTACCGATACTGGCCGCGCCACATCCAGCTGTCTTCGGTGCCGTAGCGGACTATCCAGTCGCCGTAGCCGCGGTATTCTTCGATGTCCGGATTGTCCTCGGTGTCGAGATAGGCGTACAGCTTGGGCGCGAAGCCCAGCTTGCGGTCATGCACGGTGGTTTCCCAGGTCGGCTGCAGGAATACGGTGTCGATGCTGCGCGACTCGGGTTCGCTGCGGCCATTCGATTCGTGCTCGTAGCCGAGCCGCAGCATTCTTGGACGCAGCCCCCGGCCGCCGCTGTCGTGCAGCCAGAACAGGCTGGGACGGTAGCTGGTGTCTTCGAACGGTCGCGAGTCCTTGTCCAGATTCCAGAGCGACGTCTGGGTATAGCCGAAATACAGGCCCTTCAGCGGGGGCAGCGTTTGGCTGAAGCGGCTGCGCTCGTCGAAGATCCGATATTTGAAGCTCAGTTGGAAGCGGGCTGTGAACTGGCTGCCGTCCCCAAGCAGGAAGTAGATCGGCTCGTTTACCGAGAGGGCCTCTTCCGGCCGCGCTTCCGGGGCTGTTCCCGCAGCTTCCAGGTATGGCGTTAACGGGACCGGTAAGGCCAGCTTTTCTCCCGCCAAGGCGATGCCAGAGCAGGCAGGCAGCAACAGCGACAGGCTAGCCGTAAGACGCTGTAATAATTTTTGGGACGGCATATGCCTCTCCGATAGCTGGCAAGCAGGAGATGATGTTACTGCATCGCAGCATCGTGCTGGATTGGCTTGCTTCAGGGGCAGCAACGCCCATGTTGTGCAGAGAGAAGTTTCTGGCGGAACTAAGCCGCGGGCGCTACCGGCTGCGGTTTGGCAGTATGGGAGTGCGCGACGTGCCGCGGAGGTTTTTCGCTAGATCGGCCGACTTCACCAAGCGGCTGCTGTACAGCGGGTTGCTGATTGCCACCAGCGTGTCCGGACTGGTTTGGAGCGGAGATCCAAACCGCGAGCGGGGCGGCTACGGCAGCTACGACCAGCCGATCGAACGGCCGACTCTGCCAACCCCAAGCCAGCGCTCGACAGATAGTGCGCCATCCGCGGCGTCACAAGCCAACGTAGCGGCTGAATCCGCAGAAGTGGAGCTAATGCGGGCTGAACGCATGGTAGGCCGGCCCATAGTGGCCGCTGACGGCGCGGCGCTCGGCGAAGTGCGCGCTATCGTACGCAGCAAGCAGGATCACAGCTTGCAGGCCGTTGTCGTGATAGGCGGGCCGTTTGGCTTCGGCAGCAAGCAAGTCGTGGTGCCGGTAGATCAACTTACCATGCGCCCCGGCGACGGCAACGGGCCGCTT
>DASULL010000077.1:0-6423 GCA_036278215.1 Gammaproteobacteria bacterium
GCCGACAAGCTTGCTGAGATCGCGGAGGAAATTCGCGCGGCCCAGGCCCAGCTGCGACAGCTGGAGCGTCTGACCGGGCTCACCGTCACCGAGATCAAGGAAATCAACCGGCGCATGTCGATTGGCGAGGCCAAGGCGCGCCGGGCCAAGAAGGAAATGGTCGAGGCCAACCTGCGGCTGGTGATTTCCATTGCCAAGCGCTACACCAACCGCGGCCTGCAGTTCCTCGACCTGATCCAGGAAGGCAACATCGGCCTGATGAAGGCGGTGGATAAGTTCGAATACCGCCGCGGCTACAAGTTCTCGACTTACGCCACGTGGTGGATCCGGCAGGCCATCACTCGCTCGATCGCCGACCAGGCGCGGACCATCCGCATCCCGGTACACATGATCGAGACCATCAACAAGCTCAACCGCGTCTCCCGACAGATGCTGCAGGAGATGGGCCGTGAGGCCACGCCGGAAGAGCTGGCCGAACGGATGGAGATGCCGGAGGATCGGGTGCGCAAGGTGCTCAAGATCGCCCGCGAACCGATCTCCATGGAAACTCCTATCGGCGACGATGAGGATTCGCATCTCGGCGATTTCATCGAGGACGTGAACGCCACGTCCCCGGTCGACTCCGCCACCAGCGAAGGCCTGCGGGAAGCGATTCACGAAGTACTGGCCGGGCTGACGCCGCGCGAAGCCAAGGTGCTACGCATGCGCTTCGGCATCGACATGAACACTGACCATACCCTGGAAGAGGTCGGCAAGCAGTTCGACGTCACCCGCGAGCGCATCCGCCAGATCGAAGCGAAGGCGCTGCGCAAGCTGCGCCACCCCACCCGCTCCGACTCGCTGCGCAGCTTCCTGGAAGAGTAAAAAGAATGGGCGGCACCATTCCGGTGCCGCCCGTACTTCGTTATAGTTGTCGTCCTCCGGGCCTATAGCTCAACGGTTAGAGCAGAGGACTCATAATCCTTTGGTTCCAGGTTCGAATCCTGGTGGGCCCACCATCTAAGACCTTTCTTCAGCAGCCCGCCTGCAGCAATAAGCTCTTAAGATCCAAACCGGCGCCTGCCGTCGGATCCAGCCTTTATTGATCGATCAGCCGGAAAGACAAGGCGTATAGCCTGTTTTCTCAGAGCCCGGTTGCGACTATCGCGCCGCCAGATTGATTTGCTCCCACTGTAATAAGAATCAACAAAGCATGAAACTCTTGATCCTCATAGCAATTACCGCACTGATGAGCTAAATGATTAGCAAGCGTGTCATTACGGCTGGATCAACTATTATTTTCACCAGCCGCCCATGGTAATGCGGGGTGCAGGTTGTGGGCAGGGTGAAACAGGCAAAGCAAGTGTCGGACGCAGCAAGGAATATAGAAACAGTCGTTCTGCGCCATGCGCCGGTTGCTATCGCGGCAGTAAGCGGCGATCCGCAATTCCGTTTTCTTTATGCTAACGAGGCTTTCATAGCCTCCCTTGCTTTAACCGGCGACCCGACAGGCCGCCAGCTGACCGAAGCAATCCCCGGTATCGAAGACGCTTTGCTGGAACTGTTACGTCGGATTCTGCAGGAGCGAACGCCGGTAGGAGTCCGCGAAACAGATGTACCCGACGTCAGCACAACAGCCAGACCGAAGCTGTGGAGTGCAGACTATGTGCCGGTCCTGGATGACGACGGGGCCGTGCATTCCATTGTGATCACCTGCCTGGATCCAAAGAGCCGGATCAAAGCGCATCACAGGGAGGAGCAGGCTGCGGCGGAAGCGGAGCACGAAGGCCGGCTGCGCACCTCGCTGGGGATCACCCCCGTTACCGTAGTTCATCGCGACCGCGATATGCGGGTAACGTGGGTATACAACCCGCTCATCAGCAATCCGGTCCGCAGGCTGGTCGGCCGCACGCCGGAAGAGACATATCGGCCGGAAAGCGCCGCCAGCTTGCGAGCGTTCTATCAGCCGGTGCTGGAGCGCGGCCAAAGTGTCCACTCGCTGATCGAGCTATCGAGCGCCTCGGCGAACGTAACCCGTCTCTACGATATGTTTGCCCAGCCGCTACGGGATCAGGACGGCGAGGTCTGCGGAATCTCCTGCGCTGCTTACGACGTGACCCGGCTTGTTGAAACACATCGGGTCCTGGAAGCAAGAGAAGCGCAGCTCAGATTGGCGCTCGATGCGGCCGACATGGCTGAGTGGGAATATGACATCAAGAGCGGGAAGATCATCCACTCCAGCAGCTTCTCGCGCCTCTACGGCATGCCGCTGCAGCAGGGGCCGTCGTCGCCGGAGGTGTTCGCAGCCCGGCTGGCTTCCGGGTGCCGTGAAACCATCAAGAGCCGTTTCGTCGATGCGATCGTTGCCGGACAGAAAAACGTCAACAAGCAGTACCGCATCACCTGGCCGAACGGCACGGAGCGCTGGATCGCCTCACGGGGGCAAGTTCAATATGAGAACGGTCAGCCGGTCCGCATTATCGGCATCGAGATGGACATCACCGAGGAGCGACGAACCCTGGAGCTGCTGGAGCGAACCAACGCCGAACTCGAACAGTTTGCCTATGCCGCATCACACGACCTGAAGGAGCCGATGCGGACTATCTCGAGCTTCGCCACGCTGCTGGAAAGGCACCTGGAAGATGCGCTCGATGAACGCGCTCGCGGCTACATCGATTTCATCCGGCGCGGAACGCAGCGGATGGAGCGCCTGATCAACGGCCTGCTGGAATACGCTCGCACCAGCCACATCGGGCAGGAGCAGGAAGAGGTGCATCTAGAGGAAGTGCTACTCGAGGTTGTACAGCAGCTGGACTCGATGATTATCTCTTCCGGCAGCGAAATATCAAACGATCCTTTGCCACTGGTACGCGGCGACCGCCTGATGCTTAGCAGCGTCTTGCAGAATCTGCTGAGCAACGCCATGAAATTCCGCCGCGGTGAGGCGCCGGCCAAGATCCATCTGTCGGCAGGCCGGCGCGGCCAGCAGTGGCTGATCAAGGTAGCGGACAACGGCCCCGGCATCGAGTCGGCGATCCGCCAAAAAGTGTTTGAGCCATTCCACCGCCTAAGCCGCGACGAAAACAGACCCGGCGCCGGCCTGGGGCTGGCGCTTTGCAAAAAAATCATCGAGCGCCACGGAGGCCGCATCTGGGTTGAAACCAATCCCAGCGGCGGCTCGGTTTTCCTGTTTACCTTGCCGGCCAGCGAAGCGACGACAACCTGAACGTATAACGCCAGGAACGGCTTGCAGGCCGTCGCCGACTGCTCTCCGGGAACCAGGGAGCAGTCGGCGAATCATGCGGCCACCGTTAGCAGGCGGCCCCTGCTGCTAAGAGCGGCTCACCCCTCCTTGGCGAGGTACGGCTCGCGCAGCTCCCGTTTCAGGACTTTGCCGATAGTCGAGCGCGGTAAGCTGCTGCGAAACTCGATAGCCGACAGGCGCTGGGTCTTGCCGAGGCGCTCGTTCGCCCACGCCAGCAAGGAAGACTCATCGATGGTTGCGCCGGCGCGCGGCACCACCAGACCGAGCGGCGTCTCGCCCCATTCCGCGCTGGGGATGCCAATCACGGCAACATCGGCGACATCCGGGTGCTGCAGCAGAGCTTGCTCCAGATCGGCGGCATAAATATTGAAACCACCGGAGATGATCATGTCCTTGCGGCGGTCGAGCACATAGAGAAAGCCGTCAGCGTCGATGCGCCCCATATCGCCGCTGCGGTAAAACCATTCGCCCTTTGGGCTCTGCCAGAGCAACTCCTGGGTCAGGTCGTCGCGATTGAGATAACCACGCATCATAGCGCCGGCGCGACCGACTATTTCGCCGATTTCCCCTTGCGGCAGCTCGCGGCCATCCTCGTCGATGATGCGAACGTCGACACCCTCGGCCGGCTTGCCAACGGAATCCAGCTTATCCGGAAAGCTCACTGCATCGAGGGTGGTGCTGACGCCGCCTTCGGTCAGGCCGTAGATCTCATAAATCTTGCCTGGCCAGCGAGCCAGGATCTCCCGAATTACCGCAGCATGCAGCGGGGCCGAGGTGGAAAGCTTGACCTGGAAACTGGACAGGTCGAAACGGTCGAAATCGGGTACTGCCAGGATGCGCTGGTACTGGACCGGCACGAGCATGGCATGGGTAACCCGGTGACGTTCCGCCAGTTCAAGAAAACCACGCGCGTCGAACTTACTCATCAGCACCAGCGTGCCGCCGAAAGCCAAGGTAGGCAGAGCCGCGACCAAGGTGGTGTTGGAATACAGCGGGGTCGACACCAGCGTCACGGCGTCGCCATTGAGACCATAGGCGCTACAGAGCCGGGCAATCTGGCGATTACGCATGCGGTGATCGTGGACGATGCCTTTCGGCAGGCCGGTGGTACCGGAGCTGTAGATGACGTTAAACGGGTGGTCCAACGTGATCTCGATGTCCGGCGCCGTCTCGGCGGCCTCGGCCAACCAAGCGTCGAAGCGCTGCCAACCAGCGTCGGCAAAATCCAGCCCGATCATCCGCTCGGGCGCTACGTGCTGCAGCACGCCACGCAACGGCTCGGCCAGCTCGCGGTTGCGGGCCGAGACGAACAGCCAGCGGGAGCCACAGTCGTCGATCATCAGCCGCAGGCTGTCGCCCGATGCCATGCCGGACAGCGGCACCATGCAAGCACCAGCGGCCAGTACCCCAAGATAGAGTTCGACATACTCGGCGCTGTTCTCCGACAGCCCGGCCACCATGTCGCCCGGCTCTACACCGGCTGCTATGAGGCGGTTGGCGACCCGGTTGACGCGGCGGCCGAGCTCTCCCCACTTGATGATGCGTTCCCCGTCGAAGATCGCCGGCTTGTCGGGCTGGGTGGCCGCTGTCTGTCGGATCATCTGCGGTAACGGCAGGAAAGTCTCGTCATCAGCCGGTATCGCGTACACCGGCATGCTCATAGCGGTCTTCATAGTCGCCCTCCTCATTTGTAAAGCAAAGCGCTGCCGTAGCGGCAGCAACCTGGTAAGGCGGCCGGCGGCGAAAGCGAGGATAAGGCCTGTGGCGGTAGGCGGTCATGCTGACCCGCGGCGCGGTATCGACCGACTTTACCGGATATAGCGTGCCGGGAAAACGGCATGCGGCAGCGGGAGCCGATTCTGCCCCCTCCGGCTCGCGACAAATTATGAAAAATCAGCGCTGCCGAGCTGATAGCGAATACCGTTGGACGATCAGGGCGCACCGACTTGCGGTGCGCCCTGATCAGGCTGGCTTGCCAATTAGCTAGCGCTTGGCGAGGTACGGGCAGCCGCCCTCTTCCAGCGGCCGGAACGCCTTATCTCCGGGGATGACCTGCAGAATCTTGTAGTAGTCGCCGATAGCTGTAACTTCCTCCGGCTTCTTCACCTCCAGCAGGTACATGTCGTGCACCATGCGGCCGTCATCGCGCAGCTTGCCGTTGCGGGCGAAGAAATCGTTCACCGGCATCTGCCGCATCTTGGCGATCACCGTCTTGGGGTCGTCCGAGCCCGTGGCCTCGATCGCTTTGAAGTAGTGCATCAGCGCCGAGTAGACGCCGGCATGGAACATCTGCGGATTGGTGCCGGCCCGCGCCCGGAAGCGCGCGCTCCAGGCCCGGGTCTGCTCGTCGTAGTTCCAGTAGAAGGCGGTGGTCAGCTTGAGGCCTTGAGCCACGAACTGCCCCAACTCGGCAACGGCCGACTCCATTACCAGCAGGCCGACCAGCATCTGCTTACCGTCTTGACCTATACCAAACTCGTACGCCTGCCGAATCGCTTGGTTGGTATCCCGGCCTGAACTGGCCAGCGCGATCACCTTGGCGCCGGACTGCATCGCCGCCGCCAGCTGCGCGGTGAAGTCGCTTGCCTTGAGCGGGTGCAGCGAAGTGCCGAGCACCTTGCCGCCGTTGCGCTTGATCACCGCCGTCGCATCGGCCTCCAGCACCTTGCCGAAGGTGTAGTCGACGGTGATGAAGTACCAGGTGTCCGCCCCCTGGGCAATGGTGGCGGCGGCGGTGCCGCCGGCGAGCGCGTAGGTGTCATAGACCCAATGGATGCCGAGCGGTGAACATTCCGCGGCGGTGAGGATGGAGCTTGCTGTGCCGGTGTGGATCGCCAGGATGTCGTTTTCCCTGGCGTAGTGCTGCATGGCTATGGAGATATCGGTGCCAGCCATGTCGAGAAACAGATCAACTTTCTCCTTCTCATGCAGCTCCTTGGCATGCGCCATGGCCAACTTGGTATCGACTTTGTGATCGCGCAGGTACAAACGGATCTTCTTGCCGTTAACCTTCCCGCCGTAATCCTCGATTGCCATCTCGGCGGCAATATCGGAACCCTGACCTATCTCCCGGTAGACACTGCTCATGTCCGTCACCAGACCGATCCGAATTTCCCCATCGGAAATTGCCGCACTTGCAGTGGCTATCGGGAGCGCCATTACTAATCCGCAAACATAAC
>DASULL010000078.1:0-7190 GCA_036278215.1 Gammaproteobacteria bacterium
CGCGGGCGCGTAACCGGTTGATAGCCAGGGTTGCGGCAGCAATCGCCAATACCTGCAAGCAATTCGAAGTCGACGGGTTTTCCTCTTTTGCCCGGCGTTGGCACCGTTATGACCTGTTCGCTGGCGCTCCAGTTGTTTTAATGCTGCCTAACGAGGAAGTGCGCGGGATTGCCCGGGGCGTGGATGAGCGCGGAGCGCTGCTGCTCGAGCGTGATGGCGAGCTTGAAGTACGGTTTAGTGGTGATTTACAGCTAAGGCTACGCCGTGATCCTGCTGCTTGATATCGGTAATACACGAATTAAATGGGCTGCACTGGATGGTGCGCAGCTGCATCCCGCTGGCGCAACTGTTCATCTGGGTGAGTTGGAGCGCGTTACCTCGGGCTGGATAGACGCTGCCCGACCGGAGCGAGTATTTGCCGTCAGTGTTGCCGGCTCAAAGGTCAATGAAGCGGTAGCGGAGTGGGTTGCCCAGCATTGGGGAATAGCTGTGCAGTGGTTGCGTCCCGGCCGGGGACCGGCGGGGATGACAACCCGGTACGTTGATCCGAGCCGCCTGGGGGCTGACCGTTGGGCGGCCTCGGTCGGCGCGTTCAGGCTTAGTGGCAAGGCTGTCTGCGTCGTCGATTGTGGCAGCGCCATTACCTTCGATGCTGTCGCGGCAAACGGGAATCATCTCGGCGGCTTGATCGTTCCCGGTTGGCGTCTGATGCGGATGGCTTTGCATGCAGGTACAGCGGCTTTGCCCTATGCCGCGGCGGGGTCAGTCAGTTTGCTCGCCACCGATACGGTTACCGCCATCAGCAGTGGCACCTTGCTGGGAGCTGCTGCCATGGTAGAAACGCTGTCGCAGCGCATAGTCGAGCAGATTGGCGGCGACGTTGACCTCTGGCTTACCGGTGGAGACGCGGCTGCCGTGCAACCGCACCTGCGGTTGGATTTCAAACATGCCCCGGATCTTGTGCTGCAGGGTTTGGCGGCAATGGTCGAAACTTTCTGAGCCGTAGCCTCTAATGGTTGTCCCGTTTCTCTAGACGTGTCGCTATTCAAGGCTTGCGGTGGCTGCCGCCCTGTCAGCGCCAGGGCAGCGGCAGCGCTCTAGAACGCTGCGTCGAAGCCGAGCAGAATATAGTTCTCTTGGGTCGGATGACCGGTCCAATTAAGTACCGGACTTGTCCATCTTGCTGAGAAGATCGAAGTTGATCTCGGCTATTCCCTTCACGTTGCGCATGAAGTAATACGACGCCGTCAGGCTGAGGCTATTGATATCGATGCCTTCGTAGATAGTGTCGGTATCGGCGAGATCGTTGGCGTCAGCATAGTTGTAAAGCAGCGAGAACGCCCAGCGGTCGTTGGGGATGTAGTCGACACCGGCGAAGCCTCCAGCGGTAGTCCCGAAGATGCTGGAGTGGCGGAACTAGGCGTCCTCGACCAATGCCGTGCCGTTCTCGCCCTTCTCCGCAAGAATGACGTAGAAGTAGTAGGTGATGTAGTCGCTCAAGGGAGCGCTGGACAACAGCTTCACCAGATAAGGTGACTGGAAGTCGGTGGTCGCCTTCTCTGCGGCGCCGGTGATCGGATCGATCGACTTGCCTTGGCGCGCCTGCACATACGCTTGGCTGCGGACGGCGAGCGGTGGATAGGTGGGCAGGGCCAAGCGATCGTCGCCGAGTTTGGCAGTGGTTTCTTTCCAATTGGGCAGACGCATGTTATTGGCGACGAACTGCTCGCCGAATGCGTTCAGGCGAGGGAAGGCGAAGTGGCAGGCAGCGCAGGTTATATTGTAACGGCGGGCGAACTCCGGCATGGCCCATGCGGCCCGCATGCTGATGATCCAGAACAGTATGACCTTGCAGGATCAGCAGGCCGAAGGCATGGGCATAACGAATCGTCGTGCGCATGGTCGCTTCCTTCCTTATTGTGGCTGATGGCGCGCTGAGAGGCCGATAAACTGACTAGGCTTGTCAGCGCAGGGTTGTCAAGCAGCGATCAACTATCTAACATGTCGCCCTTCAGAGGCCTGCGGCCTGTCGGACAGGCTCCTGGCGCAGTGCCGGATCATTGCTGGCGTAGCTCAGTTGGTAGAGCGGCTGATTTGTAATCAGCGGGTCGGGGGTTCAAGTCCTCTCGCCAGCTCCATATCTAGATATAGCCCCCATAGGATGTTGAGTCCGATGGGGGTTTTTTATTTATACCTTGGCTAGCTGAATCCAAGCTTAGCTAGGTCAGAGTGCTGCTGCCCGATACTTTGGCGCTCTCTTAGAGTGCTCTAAGAGAGCGCCGGCCGGCAGCCGACCACCGGCGCCACACCTGCTCGCCGACCGAATCTATGCGGTGTCATCCGTGCCTCCGGCCCGCCGTTGATCCCTCGATGCCCACGATCCAGCGTGCAGGGGGTGCCCTGCCGTGGCTTTGCGTTGCTTGAAAAATTACCGCAGTGCCGCATCTCTTTTGCAGCAACCTAACAACCATTCCCATCGCTTCGATTGCCGAATGGTTTGCGCGGCTCGCGTAGGAACACCCATGGGTACAGTCCGCTTGTTCAATCACTCAATAAAAATCCTTTATCTGCTGCTTGTTTTTTTTGAGGGGATTTTTCTGACCGCCTCCGCTTATCTTGGAGTGTATCTACGACACTTTAATGAATCGGCTGAGATACCGGCGATCATCGGCTCAGTTTGGCCGCGAGCCTTGCTGTTCGCACTGGTCATGATGTTATCTCTGGTCGCGGTTGGCCTGTATAACCGGCGCCTGCGTGATGGCATGGGTGGAATCATCGCCCGGTTGTTTCTGGGATTCGTGCTCGGTGCTCTGGTGCTGCTTGCCATTTTTAATTTTTTTCCGGAAGCCTTATTTGGCTATGGCGCTTTTTTATTGTCGCTGGCTTCCGCGTTCACTTTGATCGCTTTTACTCGCTACGTCTTCCTCCGGCTTCTGGCGGAGCGGCATATTCGGCGACGGGTGTTGGTGCTGGGTGCGGGCAAACGAGCCTACCCCCTGTCGAGGCTGCGACGGAGATCCGACCTGATCGGTTTCAGCATCGTCGGCTATGTGCCAGCAAAGGGAGACAGCATTCTGGTGTCGGAGTCGCTGCTGCTGCGTAGCGGCGAGGCGTTGCATGAAGTAGCCGCACGCGAGCGAATCGAGCAGATCGTGGTTGCTGTGGATGATCGTCGGCAAGGGCTGCCTATGGATGAGCTTCTACGTTGCCGGACCCAGGGTGTGGAAGTGGTCGACGTGCTGTCTTTCCTCGAACAGGAAACCGGGCAGATCAAAATCGATCTACTGTATCCGAGCTGGCTGGCGTTCTCCCGAGGCTTCCACCGCAGCTTGCTGCATGGAATTGCGAAGCGTGCCTTCGATGTGGTGGTAAGCCTGGCGATGTTAGTCACCACGCTTCCGCTAATGGGAGCGACCGCTTTGGCGATCCTGCTGGAGAGCGGCATGCGTGGCCCGGTCCTGTATCGGCAGAAGCGGGTAGGGGAAGGCGGGAGAGTGTTCGACGTGTACAAATTTCGCAGCATGCAGGTCGATGCGGAAAAGGATGGCCAGGCTCGCTGGGCGCAGGAGAATGACCCTCGGGTGACTCGGGTAGGCGCCTTTATCCGCAAGTACCGCATCGATGAATTGCCGCAGATATTCAACGTGCTGCGGGGTGACATGAGCTTCGTCGGCCCACGACCGGAGCGACCGGAGTTCGTGCAGGGCTTGCAGCAGAAGCTGCCGTACTACGTTGAGCGTCATCGGGTGAAGCCGGGACTGACTGGGTGGGCACAGATCTGCTACCCGTACGGAGCCTCGGATACTGACGCTTTCGAGAAACTGCAGTACGACCTGTACTACGTCAAAAACCACAGTTTATTTCTGGACATGACGATTTTGCTGCAGACCGCCGAGGTTGTGTTATGGGGAAAAGGAGCCCGTTAGCGCGTATTTGGCTGAATCCCGCGCTAAGGAATTCCCTTGGAGTTTTGCCGCCGGCGTTGCAATGCGCGAAAGCCGTCCCCAGTTTTTTGCCCAGACTATGGCTGAGCAAATAATTACCACCCAATGCGGTTAGCCTGAAATTGCTTGCTTCTATCTGGATAAGAGGAGTGTCGACCGAGCGCTGCACGCTCGCTGCTGCGTTGTGTGGCGCCCGGTTACTGCCGCTGTTCCCTAAGGAAGAGTTAAACCCGATCCCATTTTTAAGGACTCTCATCCGGCTCGGGAAGGTGCCCACGCCGAGGTGAAAAATAAGGAAGTATGACTGGAGGCGCAGATGAATCTTGCTCGGTTGGTCGTCATAACAGCGCTGCTTTCGGTGCTGTCCGCATGCGCTACTTCGCCGCGTAGCGGTCCGTCTTCTGCTTCTACTGACGGAGCCCAGGCAGCGGGTGATTACCGTATAGGCGTGGACGACCAGTTACAGGTAAACGTCTGGCGTAACCCGGACCTTTCGGTGACTGTGCCGGTACGCCCGGATGGGATGATCTCGGTGCCACTGATCGGCGACGTCAAGGCTGGGGGCCACACTCCAGCTGAAGTGGCGGCGGCGGTCGAGCAGAAGCTCGGCAGATACATGCGCGAACCGCAGGCGACGGTGATCGTCACCGAGTTGCGCAGTCATGAGTTCATCTCACGTGTTCGAGTCACTGGCGCAGTCCAGCGCCCGGTTTCTCTGCCTTACCGGCAAGGCATGACTGTGCTGGACGCGGTCTTGGAAGCCGGTGGGATCACCGAGTTCGCGTCGGCCAATCGCGCCAAGCTCTATCGCCGCAGCGACAAGGGCTCAAAGGTGATGTCGGTTCAGCTTGCTCGCATCCTGTCTCGAGGCGAACTCGAGACCAATTATTACTTGATGCCAGGAGACATCGTCTCTGTACCTGAGCGGCTGTTCTAGGCGGAAGCGGAGGCACATATGCAATCGGAAACGGAACAAAACCTTCGCGTTCTCTCTCGAGAAGCGTTTACTCGCCGCAAGACTTTCGTGATCGCTTTTATTGCCATCTCGGTAGCATCGGTATTGATGGGGCTGTCGTGGCCGAAGCGATACACCTCGTCCACCACCATTCTGGTTGAAGGACGCAGCATCATCGAGCCGCTGATGAGCGGTACGGCGGTGCGTGGTGACGTGATCGACCGGACCCGCAATGCTCGCGAGATCATCTACGGCCGGCCGATGCTGATCAAGGTGCTCGAGGCGGGTGGCTGGCTCAAGGATGATGTGTCGCCGCGCGAACTGGAGATGCTGATCGAGGAAATGCAGGCAAAGACCACGGTTGCGCAACTTGGCGAGAACTTGATTCGAATCGAGTTCACCGGTTCGGATCCGCAGAAGGTTTACGAGACCACCGGCAACATGGCCGAGATCTTCATCCAGGAGGCCATGACGGCGCGCGCCAAGGAAAGTAATGCTGCATTTGTCTTCATCGATGAGCAAGTGAGGCAGTACGAGAATACCCTTGCCGCGTCCGAGGAGCGTATCAATGCGCTGCGGCAGAAGCATCCCGAGCTGAGTCCGGGTGCGGAGGAAGAGTCTGCCAGACGTATTGCCGAGATTCGCAGCAGCCTCGACCGGATCGAGCAAGAGATTCGAGAGGCGGAGATCCGTCGGGAATCTCTGACAGAGCAACTGTCCGGCGAGGTCGAGGGAGCAGTGGCAGCCGGCCGCGCCCGTGAATACCGCACTCGTATCAGCGAGTTACAGTCGCAACTGGACACCTTGCGGTTGACCTATCACGACACTTACCCGGACATCATTCAGCTCCGGCACCAGATCCAAGAGCTTGAGCGAGTGGCGGTGAGTGAGGAGGCAAAGCTGCAGGAGGAGCGCCGCCAGGCGCGGGCGGAAGGACGAACCCATATCGATCAGAGCTTCCGCAGCAGCCCGGTGTATCAGGATCTGCAGGCGCAAGTTTACGACGTCAATACGATGCTACGGACGCTACGGGCACGGTTGGCAGACGCGCATACCCGGCTGGAGCACGAGCTTACGGTGGCTACTCGGATTCAAGAGATCGCCGCTGATTTTCAAGCGCTCACCCGGGACCATGAAGTCAATCGCACGATTTATCAGGACCTGTTGCGCCGGCGCGAGAACGCTCGGGTTTCCATGAATCTCAATACGGAGCAGCAGGGGCTGAATCTGCGAATTGTCGAGCCGGCGTATCTGTCGTATCAGCCGACCAGCCTGCGGCTGACGCATTTCGCTGCCGGCGGTGTCGTCCTCGGCGCGGCTCTGCCGCTAGGGTTGCTGTTCGGGTTTTTGCTGGTCGATCCCCGCATCCGCACCGGCGCTGGCATCAACGATCGGCTCGGATTGCCGTTGCTGGCAATCGTGCCGCACCTGGATAAGCCCCGCGAAGCTGCAGCCGAGCGGCGGGGGCTCATCCTGTCCGGGGTAGTCATTGTGCTGACTGTGGCCGGGATCTTGGTAGTGCTTGTGTTGCGTATGCAGGGAGTTATCTAGCCATGAGCAAGATCGAAGAAGCGCTGCGCCGAGCTCGCGCCGAGCGGGCGGAAGAAATGGCGGCATCGGGCGGCGTAGCGCCTGGGCGCGATTCCTGGCCTGCGGTAGAGCGACAGGCGGTGGCGAGCCGAGCAAGCCGGGAACTGGTTGGGGTGAGCGCGGCGGAAGAAATTGCTCGCATGCGGGAGGAACGGCCCCGTGGGCCGGCGGAGTTGGCGCAGCTGCGTATTATCGATAAGGAAACGACGGATCCGCGTGTAGCCGATGCATTTCGCCAGCTTCGCACCTCGCTGATGCGAAAAAGCGGGGACAAGAATTTCATTCTGGCA
The DNA here is from genome assembly GCA_036278215.1 of Gammaproteobacteria bacterium. GTDB lineage: Bacteria > Pseudomonadota > Gammaproteobacteria > Nitrococcales > AK92 > JAAYIK01. The sequence goes on from DASULL010000078.1 coordinate 6,780, forward strand.
GTCATGTCTGCGACTGGTAACGGCGGCGGCGCTAGTTTCGTGGCGCTCAATCTGGCTGCAGCCATTGCGTTCGACGAAAACAAGACGGCGCTAGTGGTCAACGGCAACTTGCTGAACCCCTTTTTGGACAGCTTGGTTCAGACCGAAGGCGAGGTAGCTGGCCTTACTGACTTTCTGGCCGGCAAGGAAAAAGCAGTGGAGCGGATCATTCATCCGATTGGGATTCCTCGGCTGCGGGTAGTTCCGGCTGGCCGGCAGAACCGCTCGGCAATGGAATATTTCACTGCACCGCAACTGGGCCATCTGCTGCGCGGTCTTCGTCAGCGCTATCGAGAGCGCTACATCATCATCGATGCGCCGCCGGTAACACAGAGCGCCGATGCCCGGATTCTCTCGGAACTAGCCGACTAC
>DASULL010000079.1:0-18056 GCA_036278215.1 Gammaproteobacteria bacterium
GGCCTTGGCATTGAGCTTGGCCAGCGCTGCCGCGATGTCGGCCACAGCGGTGGAGCGGGACGCGACGACGATATCGCATACAGGCACGTCCGACCAGTCATCCTCCCAAGCGCGGTGCAGCGCCTCGACATTAGTAAGGCCGCAGCCAGCGGCGTTGTCTCGTAGCAGCTGCAGCATGGCCTTGCTGTAATCGAGCCCGTAGACACGCTCGAGCCTGTCGGCCAGTGGTAGACAAATGGTGCCTGGACCGCAGCCAACGTCGAGCAGGCTCTGGACGTTATCCAGGTTCATGCGGGCAATGAACGCCTCGGTATAAGAGCCCTGTAACGGCCGCTTGCTCATATCATCAGCGCGCTTATCCCACTCCTCAGCCGACTTGGGCTTGCGGCTGGCGGCGGCGAGGTGATCGCGGTAGAGGCGGCCGAAATCGATGGCAGCGATAGTCATGCTCTTCTTCCCCTCGGTTCTTGCAGCGACTTTGCGAAGCTTCCTGGCCAGCTAAACATGGTGCGGCTCGGTAAAGTCCCCGGCTCAGGCGAGGCAGCCTTGCTCTTGGCCCGGCCTCCCCTGAATACTCGTTGGAGCCCTTATAATCCTTGTCCTTAGTCAACTTATCGAAAGCAACTGACGACCGACGCTCAGTGGTCGGGCCCAAGCCAGTGCTGCTCAAGTCAGCAATCGCAAAATGAAGGATATGTTCTCGATGGATGTCAAAGTGAGAATCGGTATCGCCGGATACGGCAACCTCGGCCGAGGCGTGGAAGCAGCTATAGGGCAAAACCCGGACATGGAGCTGGTCGGCGTGTTCAGCAGGCGGGACCCTGCCGAGGTGCGCCTGCTAAACGGCAACGTGCCGGTGCATAAGCTCGACTCCATTGCCGAATTCAAAGACGCCATCGACGTGCTCATCCTCTGCGGCGGCTCGAAAAACGATTTGCCGGAACAGGGGCCGGCGCTGGCCGCGCTGTTCAACACCGTCGACAGCTTCGATACCCACGCCAAGATTCCGGAGTACTACGACGCGGTCGACCAGGCGGCACGGCAGGCCGGCACCACCGCGATCATCTCGGTCGGTTGGGATCCGGGGCTGTTTTCGCTGAACCGTCTGTACGGCGAAGCCATTCTGCCGGACGGTGCCACCTACACGTTCTGGGGCAAGGGGCTGAGCCAGGGGCACTCCGACGCTGTGCGCCGTGTTCCGGGGGTGAAGGCCGGCGTGCAATACACCATCCCCTCGCCGACAGCAATGGAACGGGTGCGCAGCGGCTCCCGCCCGGAGCTGACCACGCGGGAAAAACATAGCCGCGAGTGCTACGTGGTTCTCGCGGAAGGCGCCGATCCGGCTGAGGTCGAGCGCAGCATCGTCACCATGCCGCACTACTTCGCCGATTATGAAACGACCGTCCACTTCATCAGCGAGGAAGAGCTGCAGCGGGACCATGCCGCCATGCCGCACGGCGGTTTCGTGATTCGCAGCGGTACGACCGGCACGAACACCGCCCAGGTCATAGAGTACTCCCTCAAGCTCGACAGCAACCCGGAGTTCACCGCCAGCGTGCTGGTTGCCTATGCGCGGGCGGCGTTTCGACTGAACAAGCGCGGCAGAATTGGCGCAAAGACGGTACTGGATGTCGCCCCTGGGCTGCTGTCGCCGAAGAGTGCTGCCGACCTGCGGAAAGAACTGTTGTAAGCGCGACTGGCTCTATCGTTCGAGCTTTCCGCAGCCGAGCAGTCACTGCACTGCAGCAGCGAGCCCGGACAAACATTGTCCGGTTACCGCCGAATGAGGAAAATCGCTCTCAAGCGAAATGATGCGCATGCTCGCGCAAGCTGCCGGAATTGGAAGATCGTGTATCATGCGGCAGGCTGCCGGACCAGCATCAGCCATATTAATGTAGCTTCCAACCCCTCCGGGTCGGGGTAACTTTCGCTAAGCGGTCAATTGAAACGGGCTCTGCCGATTCGTTGCCGCTACTGCCATGCATGCATAATTGTTGGTGAGGTGGGTCGCGTGCCCAATGATGCTCTGCGTAGCAAGGAAACTCTACGGCTCTGGCTACGTCTACTACCGACGGCCTCCCTCGTGGAACAAGAGCTGCGCGCCCGGCTGCGCCTCAGCTTCGATATCACCCTGCCCCAATTCGACGTCATGGCCGAGCTGGAACGGGCGGGTGAGCCGCAGACCATGTCCGAACTATCCCGCCGGCTCCTCGTTTCCGGAGGCAACGTCACCGGCGTGGTCGATCGGTTGGAGCGGGCCGGTTACGTCGAGCGTCGGCCGTTGCCTACCGACCGGCGGGTTCAGCTCGTGGCACTCGTTGAAAAAGGACGCCGCGAGTTCGCCGCCATGGCCGCGGCTCACGAGCAGTGGTTGACGGAGTTGTTTGAGGGCCTCTCGCTGGAAGAGGTTCGCTTGCTCAATGAGTTGCTCGGCCGCGCCAAGGCCGTCGTCGCCGCCGTGGCCGCCCAGCGAAAGGACTGACATGGGCGGAGCCGATAAAACCGATTCTTTCGCCCGCCCGAGCAAGCAGTCACTGCGCGCGTGGCTGCACTTGATCAAGTGCTCGAAGCGAGTCGAGCAGACTATTTCCGATCTGTTCCGAACCCGTTACAACAGCTCATTATCCCGCTTCGATGTTCTGGCGCAATTGGAGCACAGCGGCAGTGAGGGCATTACTACCAGCGCGTTGGCGCAGGGCCTGCTGGCCTCAAAAGGCAATATTACCCGGCTGTTGGACCGAATGATCAGCGACGGACTGATTGAACGTCGGCCCTCATCCGAGGATCGACGAGTGAGCTATGTCTTTCTGACAGCCAAAGGCGCGGAAGCTTTCCACCGGATGGCAGAGGATCATGAGGTATGGTCGGAGGAAATTTTCGGCGTTCTTTCCGCCACCGAGTTGGAGCAATTGGTCAGTCTTCTCGACCGGGTACGGCGTCAAGTCGACGACCAAGCTAGAAAACGCTAGACCACTGTCACTTTCGGCCGAGCCTCGCCGGTTACCACCTCGTCAGCTACCTCATGGCTTCGAGGCTTACTGGCCCGCTTCAGGTCCATCAGCTCTTCTCGCTCTCGCGCCGCCAGCCGTTGTGCCTGGAACTTACCGGCCAGATATGGTTTCGGCCACGTCTGCTGATCCTGCCCGTACCAAGCGGCTGCCTGTAAGGTAAAACTTGGGTTGGTCAGGTGCGGCCGTGCCAGCGCTACAAGATCGGCGCGGCCAGCCATCAGAATAGTATTCACCTGATCGGCGTCGGTGATGTTACCCACCGCCATGGTCGCAATGCCAACCTCATTGCGGACATGATCGGAAAACGGTGTCTGGAACATCCGGCCATAAATCGGTTGCTGCTCCGCCACGGTCTGACCTGCCGAGACGTCAATCAGATCCACTCCCGCTGCCTTGAAGCGTTGAGCCAGCGTCACCAGGTCCTCGCCGCTTAAACCGCCGGGGTACCAATCGGTGCCGGAGATGCGGATCGACATTGGCTTGTGGCTAGGCCATACCGCTCGTACCGCTGAAAAAACTTCCAAGGGGAAGCGGATCCGGTTCTCCAACGAGCCGCCGTATTCATCACGGCGGTGGTTGGTGAGTGGCGAAATAAAGCTAGCCAGCAGATAGCCGTGCGCCATATGCAATTCCAGCATGTCGAAGCCGGCCTGATCGGCGTAGCGGGCTGAGCGAACGAAGTCCTCTAAGATCCCATCCATCTGGTCTCGTTGCAGCTCAATTGGTGTCTGGCTGCCGGCCAGATAAGGAATTGGTGAAGCCGAGTAGATTGGCCAGTTTCCCGTCGGCAGCGGGTGATCCATCTCCTCCCAGCCAAGTTGAGTCGACCCCTTGCGGCCGGCGTGGCCGAGCTGCATACAGATTTTGGCGCCAGACTGCGCGTGGATGAAATCAACGATGCGCTTGAAGGCGTCGCGCTGCTCCTCGTTCCAAAGTCCGGTGCAGCCTGGCGTGATACGCGCTTCCGGCGATGGACAGGTCATTTCGATGTACACCAGCCCTGCTCCGCCCAAAGCGCGGCTACTGTAATGCACCAGATGCCATTCATTCGGCACACCGTCTACGGCCATATACTGGGCCATGGGCGATACCACCACCCGGTTGTCCAACACCATGTCGCGCAAGCGGAACGGCGTGAACATCGGCGGTCGTTCATCCTCGACGGCAAAGCCTGCTTGCCGCACCTGCCCAGCGAACATGCGGTCACAGGCTGTAATGAAATCCGGATCGCGTAGCCGTAGATTCTCGTAGGTAAGTTTCTTCGCACGCGACATCACGCCGAAAGCAAACTGCCTGGGTTCCATGTCCCAATAGCGGGCCATGTTCTCGAACCAGGCCAGTGACACATCGGCAGCATGCTGAGTGATTTCGACCTCGCTACGGCGGCTCTGCTCGAACGCTGCCAACGCTGCGGAAAGCTCCGGGTTGGCCTTCAGCGCCTCGAACAAAGCGATGGAGCTCTCCATCGCCAGCTTTGTCCCCGAGCCAATCGAGTAGTGTGCAGTGTGCTGCGCATCGCCGAGCAGCACGATATTGTCGTGGGTCCAGCGGGCGTTGCGGATGGTGGAGAATCGCCGCCAGAGCGAGCGATTACTAATGAGCCGGTGGCCGGCCAGCTCGTCAGCAAAGATCCGTTCGATCGCTTGCACGTACTCGGCTTCCGACATCCCCCCAAAACCGTGCCCTTCCCAGGTTTCCGGCGGCAGTTCAATGACCCAGGTGCTCCGCCCCGGCTCGTATTGATAACAATGCGCCACGGCCACGCCGTGTTCGGTTTCCTGGAAGAAGTACTTGAAGGCGTCCAGTTCCTTGGTTGAGCCTAACCAGCAAAAATAGTTTTTCCGTAGGTCGACCTGGGGCTGAAACGAATCGGCGTAGCGTTCGCGAATCAGGCTGTTGGCGCCATCGGCGGCAATGATCAAGTCGCTGTCGGCAAATCGATCGAGATCGGTGACTTCGGTGTTGAAGTACAACTCAACGCCAAGCTCGCGGCAGCGGTCCTGCAAAATCCGCAACAAGGTCAGTCGGGAGCAACCACAGAAGCCGTTACCAGCGCAGCGAATCACCTCGCCTTTGAAGTGGACATCGATGTGGTCCCAATAAGCGAAGCTGCGGCGGATCGCCTCATAGGTCGGGCTGTCGTAGTCGTCCAAAAACCCCAGGGTCTCGTCGGAAAACACCACCCCAAAGCCGAAGCTGCTATCTGGCGCGTTACGCTCATAGACGCTGAGGCTGTAGTGCGGCCAATGCTTCTTCATAAGAATCGCGAAGTAGAGCCCACCGGGCCCGCCGCCGATGATGCTGATTTTCATAGCCCTTCCCCCGTTGCTTAACCGCTGCTGAGCATCCGTCTCAGGCCGCAATAGCCAACTCACCGGACCTAGAAGTTGTAGGTTATGGGGATTTTTGTTTATGCGTCAACTTTTCAAGCTATCCTTTTTTCTCAGAACAGTCTCACAGAGCCTCCTTGTTAAACTTTTTCAGTCAAAATATTTTATACTTGAAGTAATTGGCTTGTCTTAGTAATGTTTCGACCAAGCGCTACCAATCCAGCTTGCTTCAGGCGGGTAAGTTGTACCGGAACAGTCCACGGCATTAGCGCGCTCGAAAGCATCAAAGGACGCTGAACGATGCCCAACCATGAGGTCGTGATGGGTCTGAAAGGCCGACATGCGTTAGTCACTGGTGGCGGCACTGGGATCGGCGCTGCGGTTGCCAAACAGTTGGCCGAGCTCGGCCTACACGTCTCCGTCCTTGGCCGCCGTCGAGCGCCACTAGACGCCTTTTGCGAGGAGGTTCCGCATACCGCGGCCTTTACCGCCGATGTTGCCGACGCGGCCGGGGTCAAGCGGGCATTCGCCGCCGCAGCCGAAACGTTCGGTCCGATCAGCGTACTGGTCAACAATGCGGGGATGGCGGTCACTAGCCCCTTCGCCGAAGCCGAGCTTACGGACTGGCAACGGGTCTTGAACGTTAACCTGACCGGCGCCTTCCTCTGCACACGCGAGGTATTACCAGCTATGCGTCAGGAGGGCTGGGGCCGGATCGTCAACATTGCCAGCACCGCCGGCCTGAAGGGCTACCCATTCGTCGTCAGCTATTGCGCCTCGAAGCACGGCCTCATTGGCATGACACGTGCGCTGGCCCTGGAAGTAGCCCGCGATGGCATAACGGTGAACGCCGTCTGTCCAGGTTACACGGAAACGGAGCTGGTAGAAGCAGCGCTGGACAACATCAGCGTGCAGAGCGGCCGTTCTCGCGACAGCGCGTTGGGCAAGCTCATCGCTCTCAACCCACAACGGCGCCTTGTACAGCCGGCGGAAGTCGCCAATGCGGTTGCCTGGTTGTGCAGCCCTGGCGCAACGGCGATTACCGGGCAGTCGCTCGCGGTTGCCGGCGGCGAAGTGATGTGAAAGGAGGCCGGTTCCGGCTCAACAAAGCTCTAGGCCTGCAGCCAAAGCCGTGTCGCCCCGCTAAACGGCATCAACAAATTGAGGAGAGAGAAGGATGAACATGCGCGATTATAAAGCGGAGCACTTCCGCTGGACCATGCGTGACGATGTCGCTGTAGTGACGCTGGATCGGCCCGAGCGCAAAAACCCGCTGACTTTCGCCTCGTATGCCGAGCTGCGCGACTGTTTCCGCAACCTCGTTTACGACGCTGACGTGCGGGCGGTAGTCATCACCGGTGCCGGCGGCAACTTCTGCTCCGGCGGCGACGTGCATGAAATTATCGGGCCGCTTACCGAGCTCGACATGGCCGGCCTGCTCACCTTTACTCGGATGACAGGCGATCTGGTCAAGGCTATTCGCGGTTGCCCGCAGCCCGTGATCACCGCCATCGACGGCGTTTGTGCCGGAGCCGGGGCTGCCATCGCGATGGCCGCCGATCTGCGCTACGGCACACCGCGCGCCAAGGTCGCATTTCTGTTCAGCCGCGTCGGACTTGCTGGCTGCGACATGGGCGCCGCCGCCATGCTGCCACGCCTGATCGGTCTAGGCCGCGCTGCGGAGCTGCTGTATACCGGCCGTTCGATGAGCGCGGAAGAAGGCGAACGCTGGGGTTTCTTCAATCAGCTGCACGAACCCGAAACTGTTCTCGAGGCAAGTGTGGAGATGGCGCAACGCTTGGCCGCCGGCCCGACCTTCGCTCACAGCATGACCAAGACCATGCTCAACCAGGAATGGAACATGAGCATCGAGCAGGCCATTGAGGCGGAAGCGCAAGCGCAGGCCATCTGCATGCAAACCCAGGACTTCCGGCGCGCCTACGAAGCGTTCGTAGCTAAAGAAAAACCAGTTTTCGATGGCAACTAATGGCAGCCGCAAGCTTTCTGGAATGGCCGTTTTTTGAAGACCGGCACCGCCAGCTGGCAGCCGTGCTGGAGCCGTGGGCAGCAAGCAATTTGACGGGGCTAGGCCACGCTGACGTCGATACCGCCTGCAGGGAAATCATCCATCGGCTCGCCCGAGGCGGTTGGCTGAGGCACAGCGTAGCGCAAGACCCCGCCCAACCTCTGGACGTTCGTTCGCTCTGCCTGCTGCGCGAAACCCTGGCGCGGCGCAATGGCTTGGCGGATTTCGCTTTTGCGATGCAGGGCCTGGGCAGCGGACCCATCTCGTTGTTCGGCACGCCAGCGCAGAGAGCGGCTTATTTGCCCGGAGTGCGGACCGGCGAACGAATTGCGGCGTTTGCCCTGTCGGAACCGGAAGCCGGCTCCGACGTCAGCGCGATCGGCACCACAGCGCAACGGGATGGCAGCGATTATCTACTGAACGGTACCAAGACCTGGATCTCCAACGCCGGCATCGCCAATTTCTACACCGTGTTTGCTCGCACCGGCGAAGCCGGAGTCAAAGGGCTGTCGGCTTTTATCGTCGATGCCGACCGGCCGGGCTTTTCGGTTTCGGAACGGATCCCGCTGATCGCCCCCCATCCTTTGGGCACTCTCCGCTTCGAGAACTGCCGGGTTCCAGCAGACGCGCTCATTGGTGAGCCCGGCGAAGGCTTCAAAATCGCGATGGCGACCTTGGACGTATTCCGCTCCACTGTCGGTGCGGCGGCACTCGGCTTCGCCCGCCGGGCGCTGGATGAGGCCTTGCACCGGATCACCAGCCGCAGACTCTTCGGCGCCCCGCTCGCCGACATGCAACTGACGCAGGCAAAAATCGCCGAGATGGCAACCGCTATCGATGCCAGCGCCCTGCTTATCTACCGGGCGGCGTGGACCAAGGATCATTTCAGCCGGCGGATATCGCGCGAAGCCGCAATGGCCAAATGGCATGCGACCGAGGCGGCGCAGTCTGTCATCGATATGGCGCTGCAGCTGCATGGAGGGCTAGGTGTTGTTTCCGGCACGCCGGTGGAAGGACTTTATCGCGAGATCCGGGCGCTGCGTATCTACGAAGGCGCATCCGAAGTGCAGCAACAGATCATTGCACGGCAAGTGTTAGCCAACTTTGCGGAGGCGGTGGCCCGAGCCGAGGCAACGGCACCGACCACTGCCCGCGCCGATATCGACAGATCGCCTTAAGAGAGGAAACAACGATGAAAGTGCTGAATCCCCCGTCATGGAAGCGACCGAAAGGCTACGCCAACGGCATCAGCGTGCGGGGGCGCTTGATCGTCACCGGCGGCGTCGTCGGCTGGGATGAGGATGAGCAGTTCCCCAGCGACTTCATCGCCCAGGTCCGCCAAGCGCTGAGCAACATCGTCACCATACTGCGCGAAGGCGAAGCCGGGCCGGAACACATTATTCGTATGACTTGGTACATCACAGATAAGCGCGAATATCTGGCGCGGATGAATGAGCTGGGCGATGCCTACCGCGAGATCATCGGCCGGCACTTCCCCGCCATGGCGATGGTGCAGGTTGCCGATCTGATTGAAGATGCGGCAAAGGTGGAAATCGAAGCAACGGCGGTAGTGCCCGATTGAGTGCACCGCCAACCGAGGAGACGCAACTTTGTGAGCGAAGGCGAGCGGCCCGCTTCGAGTCGGTCCGTTTTCCGTGTTTCCCCGGTACACCCCAGGCACGCCCATGTCGGGAGTTAGACCTAGGCCAAGGTCGGCTCGAGAAAGCTCATACTGTTAGATAACTCTGCACCCGCTCGGCTTCGGCACGAAAAGCGGCCGAGTCGCCGTTCCAGACGATCCTCCCTTTATCAATGATGTAGTTCCGGTCGCAGACCTTGAGCAGGGCTTCCAACTGATGGTCGATAATGAGTAGCGACTGGCCCAGCTCTCTCAAATGGCGCAGGCAGTTCCAAATGTCGCTGCGAACCGTCGGTGCCAACCCTTCGGTTGCCTCATCCAGAATCAGCAGTTGCGGGTTGGTCATGAGCGCCCGGCCGATGGCAAGCATCTGTTGCTCCCCACCGGAGAGCTGGGTTCCCATGTTGCCCTCCCGTTCCTGCAGGCGCGGAAACAGCTCGTAAACCTGCTTCAGAGTCCAGCGGCCGGCACGTGCAGCCGCGACCAGATTCTCGCGAACGGTCAAGTTAGGGAAAATACGACGCCCTTCAGGCACCAGGCCAATCCCTGCCCGCGCAGTGACATAGGATGGCTTACCGCTGATGGTCTGGCCACGGAAACGGATTTCGCCGGCTTTCAGTGGCGTCAGCCCCATGATCGAACGCACGGTAGTGGTCTTGCCCATCCCGTTGCGGCCCATCAGGCTCACCACCTCGCCTTCGCCGATGGTCAGATCGATGCCGAACAGGACCTGGCTGCTGCCGTACGCTGTCTCGACTTTGCTGAGCTCGAGCATCAGATCGACTCCTCCAAATAGGCCGCCCGCACCTCAGCATCTTGCCGCACCGCGGCCGGGGTTCCGCTGGCCAGCAGCGCACCGCCCACTAACACGCTAACGGTATCGGCAAGCCGGAACACCACATCCATGTCATGTTCGACCAGAAGGATGGCATGCGACGGCCTGATCTGCTCAAGCAACTCGGTAATGGTCTCGCTTTCGGCGCGTCCCATCCCTGCCATCGGCTCGTCCAGCAGGAGTACCGTCGGTTCGGTGGCCAACGCCATGGCAATTTCCAATTGGCGTTTCTGCCCGTGCGACAAGTCGCCTGCCCGCTGGCCGGCCAAGGCCGTCAGCCCCACCTGCTCAAGTATCCGTTCCGCCGGTTCGATTAGGCGACGATCCTTGGCCGCCGGGCGCCAGAAGGCAAAGTGGTGGGCTGATCGAGATTGCACCGCGACCGCAACATTGTCGCGCACCGTAAAGTCTTCGAACACCGCGGTAATCTGGAACGAGCGGGCGATACCCCGCGCCGAACGGGCGGCCATCGACAGCTGGGTGATGTCTTCCCCGCGGTACAGAATCGTGCCGGCATCAGGCTGCAGCTCACCCGACAGCTGAGCAAGCGCGGTCGTCTTGCCGGCCCCGTTAGGGCCGATCAGCGCATGCACTCGGCCCAACTCCAGGCTTAGTGAGAGATTGCGAGTCGCGTGCACTCCGCCGAAGCTCTTGTGCAGACTCCGCGCCTCAAACACCGGCCCGGCGCCGCCTGGGGGCGCAGACACGACTGCCGGCTCGATCATGACGGCCTCCCCCGCAAGGCGCCGTAGATACCGCCTTGGAAGAACAACACGACCAGGACGAGCAGCGGGCCGAGAATGATCTGCCAATGCTCGGTGATCGAGATCAGTACTTCCTCCATCAGCAGCAGGGCCAGCGCACCATAAATCGGCCCAACCAGGCTACTGATGCCTCCGAGCAACACGATGACGAGGAAATTACCCGACTGCATCCAGCTAACCAGGGAAGGATCGACAAACTCGTTATTGTTGGCGAGCAACGCGCCGGCCAGTCCCGTCAAGGCGCCGGAAATCACAAAGGCGATCAAGCGGTAGCGGAATGGATCGAACCCGAGTGCCCGCATGCGCAGCTCGTTCTGCCGGCTGCCCTGGATAACCCGGCCAAATCGCGAGTTCACGATCCGATACAGCAGATACAACGCCGCCAACAGCAACCCAAAGCAGAGGTAATAGAACCCAACCTGATCGTCGAGGGCAAACCCACCCAAAGTATTCCGGCCCCACAACGCCAGTCCATCCTGACCGCCGTACTGCGACAGGCTGATGAAGCCAAAGAAGACCAGCTGGGCAAAAGCCAGTGTGATCATGATGAAGTAGACGCCGGAAGTCCGCAGCGAGATCACGCCGACGATCAGCGCATATAACCCGCTGACCAGCATCGCTAGCAGCCAAGACAGCAGAGCCTCGTTGGTGCCGGCCCAGCCAAACAGCAACGGTAAATCCTGCGCCGCGTGCGTGCTGAGAATGCCGACGGTATAGGCACCCAAGCCGAAGAAAGCGGCATGGCCGAAGCTGACCATACGGCCGTATCCCATGATGAAATCGAGGGCGACCGCGGCCAATGCGAAAATCAGCGCGCGATTGACCATCGTGATCAGAAATGGGTTATCGAACAGCACAGCGATCGGAGGAATCAGGGCGAGCACGATCAGCAGAGCCCCAGCCGCCAGGGTGGAGCGACGCAAATTAGCCATGATTTCTCCCGAACAGACCCTGTGGACGCACGGCCAGTACCGCCGCCATAAGCAAGTAGATCAGCATGGAGGCCAGCGCCGCCCCCAAGTTGCTGGCTGCCGAAGGATCCAGCCAGAGCCCTGCGACAGTAGGCAGGTAAACCCGTCCGAGCGTATCGGCCACGCCGATCAGCAGAGCGCCGGCGATCGCTCCCTTGATGGAGCCGATGCCGCCGATGACGATCACCACAAAGGTAAGGATCAGGATATTCTCACCCATGCCGGATTCGACCGACAGAAACGGCGCCGCCATCACGCCGGCGAGCCCGGCCAGGCAGGCGCCAAGCCCGAACACCAGGGTATAAAGCAGCCGGATGTTGACCCCAAGCGCACCAATGGTCTCGCGATCGGACGCGCCAGCCCGGATCCACATGCCCAGTCGGGTCCGCATGATCAGCACATACAGCAGCCCGATCACCAGCAGGCCGACCAGGATGATAGCCAAGCGAAACTCTGGATAGGGAATGCCGGGAATGACCTCAACCGAGCCGGAAAGCCAGGACGGCGTGCTCATGCCGATCGGCTGGCGCCCCCAAACCATACGTGCTAACTCATTGAAGAAGAGAATCAGTCCGAAGGTCGCCAGTACCTGATCCAGATGATCGCGTTGATACAACCGCCGCATGATCGCAACTTCCATCAGCATGCCGGCGATGGCGGCAGCGGCCATGCCGCACAGCAAACCAAGCACGAAGCTGCCGCTGTGAGCAACGGCGGTGGCGCCGACATAGGCGCCCACCATGAACAGCGAACCGTGAGCCAGGTTGATCAAGTTCATGATGCCGAACACTAGCGTTAGCCCAGACGCCATCAACAGCAGAGTCACGCCGAACTGCAACCCGTTCAGCACCTGTTCCAAAAACAGTTGCATCGTCATCCCCCGACGCTGACAGCCGCGGCTGCAGGTCCCACTATTTCAGGCTGCACTCAGTGACGTAAGCATCCTGATCATTTTCAAATATCTTGAGCACGGTCTTGGTCAGCTTGCCGCCTTCGCCGCGCACCGAATCGAGCTTCGCCGTTTTCAGCACGGCGCAAAATGTCGGTCGTGGGTGCAGGCCGTACCTTAAGTCGATCTTCCAATTCCGCGAGACCAGTGCCTCTGCGCTGACTGTTTCATACTCCGTGGGCAGAACCGGGAAAGTCGCCCGCACCTGCCCTGTAGCGCACGGATACTCTGCACTTCTCGTTTCCATCAGAACATGCAGCGGACAAGTCGCTCATCATTAAGGCGAGATGAGCCACACGGCTAGTGGATGCACGCCTTTCGGACCTGATGCCAAACCAGCCGCGGCAGATTCTGCCGCGGCTGCAGGTCCCCACTACTTCAGGCTGCACTCTGCAGCGTAGGCGTCCTGGTGGTCTTCAAACACCTTAGCGAGCACGGTGTTGGTCAGTTTGCCGTCTTCGCCGCGCACTACCTTGCGGACATAGACGTCCTGGATTGGGTGGTTGTTAGTGCCGAAACGGAAGTTGCCGCGCACCGAATCGAACTTGGCCGCCTTTAGCGCACTGCGGAAGGCTGCAGCATCATCCAGGTTGCCGCCGGTGGCAGCCAGGGCGCTGCCGATCAACTGAGCCGCATCATAACCTTGGGCCGAGTACAGGGTGGGATCCTGACCGTACTTCTTGCGGTAGTCGGCGACAAACCGCTGGTTGGCCGGGTTGTCCAAGTCCCCGCTCCACTGGGCGCTGTTAACCACCCCCAGGGCGGCATCTCCGACCGCATTCACCAACGTGTTGTCGAAGGAGAAAGCCGGACCGAACAGCGGGATGGACTCGGACAGACCAGCCTGAGCGTACTGCTTAGTGAAGTTGATACCCATGCCGCCCGGCAGGAAGAAGAACACCGCGCCGGGCTTAGTGGCACGAATCGTGGCGATTTCGGCGGCAAAGTCCGTCTGGTTGAGCTGAGTGTAGACCTCGCCAGCCAGCTTGCCCTTGTAGTAGCGCTTAAAACCGGCCAAATGGTCGCGCCCGGCCGGGTAGTTGGGCGCCAGCAGGTAGACGTTGTCATAACCCTGCTCACTGACGTAATGCCCCATCGCCTCATCGAAGTTGTCGTTCTGATAGGCGACGTTGAAGTAGTTCTCGTGGCAGTTCTTACCCGCCAAGGCGGCCGGTCCGGCGTTCGGGCTGATGTAGAACACGCCTTCTTTCAGAACCTGTGGCACCGTCGCCATGGCGACGTTGGAGAACACAACACCGGTCATCACCTTGACGCCGTCCCGCTGGATCATGCGGGTAATGGTTTGCCGCGCCGACCCGGGGTTGAGGCCATCGTCCTCGACCAGCAGCTCGATCTCGGCCCCGCCCAGCTTGCCGCCGCCATGTTCCATGGCGAGCAAAAACCCTTTGCGAATGTCGTCCCCTAAGTAACCGCCGGGAGTGGACAAGGTGGTAACCATGCCGATTTTCACCGGCTCCGCCTGGGCCAGGGCACCTGCACCCAGAAGCGCCGCCGCGGCAACGCAAGCCTTTTGCCATTTCATGAGTCGTATCTCCCCAGTGGTTGAGCGCCCGTTATCCAGGCCTGTTGTCGTTGCCACCTTATTCTCATCGCCGGCTACTGCTCTCGAAGCCGGAAACGCTGTAGTTTACCAGTAGCGGTACGCGGTAGCCCGTCGCGGAATTCTATCGCGCGCGGGTACTTATAAGGCGCAATGGTCTGCTTCACGTGAATCTGCAACTGTTCGACCAGCATCTCGTCAGCGGCGACGCCATCAGCCAGCACCACGAATGCTTTAACAATCTGCCCACGCCCGGAATCGGGCACACCGAGCACCGCACATTCCTTTACTGCCGGATGCGTCAGCAGCGCATCCTCCACCTCCGGCCCAGAGATGTTGTAACCGGACGACACAATCATGTCGTCCGAGCGGGCGATGTGCCAGAAATAACCGTCTTCATCCATGCGGAATGTGTCGCCAGTAATGTTCCAGCCATCCAGGACATATTGGGCTTGCCGATCGTCGGCAAGATAACGGCAACCGGTCGGGCCGCGCACCATTAGGCGGCCAGGTTCTCCGACCGGCACATCGTTCCCCCACTCATCCACAACACGGGCAGCGTAGCCGGGGACGGGCCGCCCGGTACTGCCAGGCCGTACATCCTCCTCTCGCGCTGAAATAAAAATATGCAGCATCTCAGTAGAGCCGATGCCGTCGATGATGCGGATACCGGTTTTCTCGTAAAACTGCCGCCAAGTCGACTCAGGCAAGTGCTCCCCCGCCGAAACCGCTTTGCGCAGGCTGGAGATATCGTGATTGGAGATTTCCAGAAGCATAGCCCGATAAGCAGTGGGCGCGGTAAAGACGATGCTGACCCGGTATTTTTCGATCGCTGCCAGCAATTCGAGAGCGGACGCCTTCTCCAGCAGAAAGGTAGCCGCCCCGGCATGCAGTGGAAACAGCACCAGCCCGCCCAGGCCGAAGGTAAACGCAATAGGCGGACTACCGGCAAACAAGTCGTCTTTGGCCGGCCGCAGAATCTGCCGGGAAAAACCCTCACAGACCGCCATGATGTCGCGGTGGAAGTGCACCGTACCTTTAGGCGGGCCGGTTGTGCCGGAGGTAAAGGCAATCAAGCAAGTCTCGTCAGCCTTGCTGTCCCAAGCCTTGAACTCTGCAGACTGTTTAGCCAGAGCTGCATCGATGGTGCCGGGACCGTCACCGAAGAACGCCAGCTGGCATAGCGATGGGCAGTTGCCCAGGGCCTGTCGTGCTTCGTCTGCCAGACGGACATCGCACAGAGCATGGCTGATCCGCGCTTTGTCGATAATCGTCTTGAGCTCGCTGGCGCGCAGCATCGGCATGGTGCCTACGGCGATACCGCCTGCCTTCATAACGGCCAAATAGCTTGCCACCATCATGGCGTTATTAGGCGCACGCAGCAGCACACGATTGCCCGGCCGCATCCCCATTTCATGCACGAGATGGTTGGCTAGGCGGTTTACCGTGTCAGCTAGCTGCCGATAACTCCACTCCCCTTGAGGAGTAACGATACAGCGCCGCTCGCCATTGCCGTGCTGGAGGTGCCGGTCCAGCAGCTCGACCACACAGTTGAGCCTTTCAGGAAAGCGATACGGTGGAGAAGCCAGATCAAGCTCCGGCCAGAGATCCCGAGGCGGCAGATGTTCGTCAGCAAATGTGTCTCGCTCAACAGAGGCCATCTCTCCTCTCCTCTTTCGCGCTAGCTTTATTCTTCCATTGAAACTAGTTTAGGTCGAAAATATTTAAACAGAAACTGTTTGCTTCGTTTGATTCAAGACAACTGGAGGGAGCAAGCGATCACTACAGAAAAATCACCACAGATAGAACGCCGCCGTTCGGCGCAAACGGTATACTGCCGACACTGACCCACAACTTGGCACGGCCATGAATCTAGCTCACGGCCTTTTCTCTACACCTTGGTTCATCGCCGGCTACGTGCTTTTCGGAGCCGTACTGGCGTGGACGCTAGTTGGTGTTGACTACCAAGGCTTCATGCGCCAACCACTACGCCAACACCTATTCTTCGGTGCCTCCATCGCCGTCATGCTGCTCTGGCTTATCCGGGCGGGCGTAACGCCTGGATTCGGTATTCATCTGTTAGGTATCACAGCCCTCACTTTGCTGCTGGGCTGGCGTCTGGCTATGGCTGGGGCGGTGCTCGCGCTGATAGGAATGGCGGTAATAGGCGTGGAAGAATGGATTACCCTAGGGCTTGCCGGAGTACTGCTAGTGGCAGTACCAGTTGCCGTCACTCAAACGGTCTGGCGCTTGATAGACCGCTTTCTGCCGGCCAATCTTTTCATCTATATCCTCGGCTGCGGCTTCTTCGGTGCGGCAATAGCAACCGCAACCACACGCCTGACGGTAGGAGGGCTGTTGCTCGCCACCGGCACCGCCGACTGGCCGCTGATCAGCGAGCAATACCTTCCTGTCGCCTTGCTGACCCTGTTTCCCGAAGGCTTCATCAACGGCATGATCATCGCCGCCTTCGCCGCCTACCGTCCGGACTGGCTGGCCACCCTGGATATACGCCGCTACCTGGATCGTTAAGCTAGGCCAAAAAATCGGCCTGCCGTGGTGGCAACGGCAAGGCGCTGCCACACAGCGCCTTGCCGCTTCCAGAATCAGTTTGAAGTAATGGTGATCGGCGCGGACAGGAGGCTCGCTTCGATCTCGGCGTCGCGGAACAGCAGCTTGCGGTACTCCTTGGCCGAGTACATTTCGTGCTGGTCCCGGAAGTGCGGCGATCTGTCGTCGGTCGACTGGGAATAACTGAGCAGACCGTAGGCTTCCGGCCCATCGTCGTTAAACTGCAGACCGAAGTGCCAACTGGTCCCGTAGCCTATCCACCAGCCTTCGCCGGGAGCCGCCGATAAGCCGGTGCTGCCCAAGGTCTCAGTCGGAGCGACCCTTGGAAAGCGGGTGTCTTCATCGACGTTGCCGGCATAGACGCTGACCACATTGAAGCCACCCTCGGGCCGCCCGTTCGGTCCGTGCCAGGGAATCGGGCTACCGACAGGTTGCGGCGTACCGCCGGGCGGTACGCCAGCGGAAAGCTGTACCCGCTGGACGTTCCTTAGCGCCTCATCGTAGCGGATACCCACCGAGTCCAGGACGCTCAATGCCCTGGCCAGGGCCTGAAGCATGGGATCGACGGCCGGATCGGCCGCTGCTGGACGCGGCTGGCGCGGCGTGTTGATCGGGTCGGTCGGATCGAACGCTATGCTGTAATCCCCTGGCAACAGTTGCTGATACTGCTCGGCGAACAACCGGAAAGTATGTGCGCCACGGCTATCCAGGTCATAGACGCCATTCCAGGCCTGCAGTGCGCTGCAGCCGGCGGCGACCGAGCGGCTCCCACCATCGCCGAGCGACACCGGGAGGCTGCCGATGCTGGCACAGCGCGCCAGCAGATCGTCGAGCAGCGTTTCCGCCAGATAGGCGCGGTTCGAATAGAGCGCGTTCATGATGTCCCGGGCGTTGAACTTGCCGTCGGCACCCGCTGGTGGAACCGTGGACAGCCCTGGATTGGTCGGTTGCGTCAGCATGGTCAGCCCCATGCGGGTGCGGTCGCTGAGCTGGGTTCCGGTCGGGCCGAACAGAGGCGAGAAGCCGCTAAGCGGCGCTTGCGGATTGGTCGCCCAGTAGCTGTCGTTGGAGTTCTGTACGAAATCGCTGCGCTGCAGTTGGGGCGATTGCGCGAACGGTACCCTGCCCTGGCAACTGCCCTCCACCCAGTCATCGCGAGAACTGCTGCCGTCGAGCACGGTAAGACCGCTCTGCGCTATCGTCCCTCTGAATGGATCCGCCGCCAGCGCCGCCAGCGCTTCTCGCGAGAGGTTCGGAACCGCGCTAGCGTCCAGATACAACGCATTGCCCCGATCATCAGCGTAAATCGTGTTGACCCAGAGAACCGTGCCGCACTCGCCGAAAGCGGACCTAAATTGGCCAATGTTGCGGGATCGGGCCATGTCCAGCCATTGGTCGA
>DASULL010000080.1:0-2350 GCA_036278215.1 Gammaproteobacteria bacterium
CATTCATGACCCGCTGGCAGCGGCACGCGGCGCCGATTTGGTAGTAACCGACGTCTGGGCCAGCATGGGCCAGGAAGAGGAGCAAGCGCGCCGACAGGAGGCCTTCCGCGGCTATTGCGTAACGCCGGAGATCATGGCGGCGGCAGCGCCCGACGCGTTGTTCATGCACTGCCTGCCAGCCCATCGCGGCGAAGAAGTAGCGGCCGAGGTGATTGACGGACCACAAAGCGTGGTCTGGGACGAGGCTGAAAACCGGCTGCACGCTCAGAAGGCCCTGCTAGAGTTTCTGCTGCTCGGACAAGTTTAGGTGAACAAAGACGGCGACATCGTCCTCGAGTTACGGCAAGTCGAGTGCCGCTATGACAGCCTTCGGGTCGTCCACGAACTGAGCTTCCGCATCCGCCACGGCACCCTCGCCTGTCTGCTCGGCCCGAGCGGTTGCGGCAAAACCACGGCGCTACGCGCTATCGCCGGCCTGGAACCGATCAGCGCCGGCGAGATTCTGCTGCGCGGGCGGGTCGTCTCCACAGCCTCCCTTACCGTCCCGCCCGAACAGCGCGGCATCGGCATGGTGTTTCAGGACTACGCGCTGTTCCCCCACCTGAGCGTGCGCGACAACATCGTCTTCGGCCTGCGCCGGCAATCGGCGGCGCAGCGCCGGCAACGGGCGGACGAGCTGCTGGCGCTGGTCGATCTGCAGGGTCTTGGCGACCGCTTCCCGCATGAGTTATCCGGCGGTCAGCAACAGCGGGTTTCGCTGGCCCGGGCGCTGGCCCCGCGGCCCGATCTGGTTCTGCTGGACGAGCCATTCTCGAGCCTCGACGTGGAGCTGCGGGAACGGCTGGGGATCGAGACGCACGAGATCTTCAAGAGTCAGGGCATCACTGCCCTGCTGGTCACCCACGATCAGCATGAGGCCTTCGCCATAGCCGACCAGATCGGCATCATGCGGGCCGGCCGCATCGTGCAGTGGGACACCCCTTACAACATCTACCACGAACCTGCCAATCGCTTCGTCGCCGACTTCATCGGCCAGGGCAGCTTCCTGCACGGCACCCTGCTCGACCACGATCGTCTGGAAACCGAAATCGGGGTCATCAAAGGCAACCGCGCCTACGGCTGGCCGCAAGGCAGCAAAGTCGACCTGCTGCTGCGCCCGGACGATGTCCAGCCCGACCCACACAGCGGGCTGCGGGGCCGGGTGGTCAAGAAGACCTTCAAAGGGCCGCAAATTCTCTACACGCTGGCGGTCGGCGACAGCGCCCAGATCCTCGCCCTGTTCCCCAGCCACCAGGATCACGCCATCGGCGCCGAAGTTGGTATCCGCATCGATGCTCAGCATCTGGTGGCCTTCCGAGCCCGGGAATAGAGGCTGGCTTCGAACCGCCACCAAGGCGCCAGCGTTTGTGTAGTGACGACAGCCCCTGCGGTGAGCAACCGCCCTTTAAGGAGCGAAAAGGCCTAAAAGAGCCGCCGGCTCCAGACCAGGACAGCCGACCAACAGGCCGGCATAGCGCCCCCGCCAGGAATCAGCGCCGCCTGCCTTTCCGCCGCAGCCATCTCGGACCTAAAGGCTAAGAGGATCGAAAGGTCCATAGGACCGGCGGAGCCTCCTACAGGAGAGCTCGCCCAGGCGGCTGCACTGCCAGGGCAGCCATCAGCCTTCGCGCGAACTCTCCCCACTCTATTTGCCCACCGGCTCGACACCGGCCCGTGCGCCTAGCTGCTCTAAGGTGGTGTGGCGGACGTCCCGCCCCTTGACCAGGTAGATGACGTGCTCGCAGATGTTGCAGCAGCGATCGCCGATCCGCTCCAGCGAGCGGGCGGCCCACATCAGCTTCATCAGGCTGGGCACCGCCGCCGGCTTGTCCGCCATCTGCTGCATCACGCGAGTGATCAGGGCTTCATAGCGACGATCGGTATCCAGGTCGCGCCGGGCAACGGCAACGGCCTGCTCGGCATCCAGCCGGGCAAAGCTATCCAGCGCATCATGCAGGGTCTGGCAAACACCATCGCCGAGGCTCTGCATGTCGACCAGCAGGTCTTTCTGTTCCTCCAACTGCTCCAGCGGCTGCACCATCCGGCCGACCCGCTCGGCTTCGTCGCCGATGCGCTCCAGGTCGGTAACGGCTTTGATGACCGCGATGACCAGCCGCAGATCGCTGGCGGCTGGCTGCCGGCGGGCAAGGATGTGCACGCAGCTCTCGTCAATCTCCACGTCCATGGCGTTGATCGCCTGGCCGGTGGCAATGATGTCTTGAGCAGCCGCAGCATCGCCGTCGACAAGCGCGGCGATGGCGCCGGCGAGCTGCTGCTCGACCAAGCCGCCCATCGCCAGCACGCGATCGCG
>DASULL010000081.1:0-6026 GCA_036278215.1 Gammaproteobacteria bacterium
TTGGCAGCCGGGCTGACGCCGCTCGAGCTTGGCAGCGACATCGGCGGCTCCATCCGCACGCCGTCGCATTTTTGCGGCATAGTCGGCCTCAAGCCGAGCTACGGCGTGGTGCCGGTGCGCGGCCATGTCCCCGGCCCGCCCGGCACGCTGTCTCGTCCGGACATTGGCGTGATGGGCCCGATGGCCCGCACCGTGAAGGACTTGACTCTGGCGTTCGATGTTCTCGCCGGGCCGGATGACGACGATGCGATCGGCTGGCGGCTTGAGCTGCCGGCGCCGCGCCATGGCAAGCTGGCCGACTACCGCGTTGCCGCCTGGCTGGACGACCCGGCGTGCCCGGTCGACACCGAGATTGTGCAGGCGCTGGCCGAGACGGTGGAGCGCTTGCGCCGCGAGGGTGTAGCGGTGAACGAGCAGGCACGGCCGGAAGGGGTTGAGCTGGCGGCCTCCTACCCGGTGTTTTATAGCCTGCTGACCGCTGCCCTCAGTGCCGGCATGCCGCCCAAGGAATTCGACAAGATGCTGCGAGTTGCGGAGACGGCGGAACCCGAGGATCAGCACTACTTCACCCGGTTTTCCCGCGGCATTACCCAACGGCATGCCGACTGGTTGCGGGCCAGCGAAAAGCGCCAGCGGCTGCGCAAGGCGTGGGAGACGTTTTTCCGGCAATACGACATCATGCTCTGCCCGGTGGTGCAAACGCCGGCCTTCCCGAAAGATGAACATCCCGCCATCTCCGACCGCGTCCTGATGGTCAACGGCAAGCCGCAGCCGTACATGGATATCATGGTCTGGGTCGGGCTCGCCGGCGTTGCCTATCTGCCGGCAGCAGTGGTGCCGGTAGGGCGCACCCGCGCCGGGCTGCCGATCGGCATTCAGATCATCGGCCCGTACCTGGAAGACCGCACCGTTCTTGAGCTGGCACGGCACATCGAGCAGCTGATGGGTGGTTTCAAGGCCCCGCCGGGATACGACGATTAAGCAGGCGCGTCACAGAGGATTTAAGAGCCTCTAAAGACCACGACACCGCCGGGCGTAGAGAAAGCACGCTTTGCGCTCTGGCGGTGCATCCAGAACATTGGCCGTCACTCTGCGGAACGGGGCCGGACCATATCCTGGTCGGCAAGCTCCGCTGCCCGTTTCCTCAGCAGGTATTTCTGCACCTTGCCGGTGGAAGTCTTCGGCAGCTCCTCGAACAGCACATGCCGGGGAATCTTGAATCCGGCGAGGTGCTCGCGGCAAAAGCGTACCAGTTCTTCGGCGCTGACCGCGCCGCTATCGGGCCGCAGGGTGACGAAAGCGCAGGGAGTTTCGCCCCAGCGTTCGCTGGGCGCGGCCACCACGGCGCATTCCAGCACCGCCGGATGGCGGTACAGCGTGCTCTCGACCTCGATCGTCGAGATGTTCTCGCCGCCGGAAATGATGATGTCCTTGGCCCGGTCCTTGATCTCGATGTAGCCGTCGGCGTGCCACACCGCCAAGTCGCCGGTATGCAGCCAGCCGCCACGAAACGCCTCTTCGGTGGCCTCCGGATCGCCCAGATAGCCCTTCATCACGCTGTTGCCGCGGACCATGATCTCGCCCATGGTCTGGCCATCCTGCGGCACCGGCGTGAGGGTATCCGGATCGGCTACCCGCGAGTCGTCCACCGTCAGATAGCGCACGCCCTGGCGGGCGGTGTGCTGGGCACGTTGATAGGGATCGAGCGCATCCCACTCCATCTGCCAAGCACAATAGTGCGACGGCCCATAAGTTTCGGTCAGACCGTAGAGATGCACCACATGAATGCCGATGCTCTCCAGGCTGCTGATCACCGCCGGTGGCGGCGCCGCCCCGCCGACGTAGGCCGTGATGGCATGATCGATAGTGATTCGGCGGGCCTCGGGGGCGCTGGCAAGCATGTTCAGCACCAGCGGCGCACCGCAAAAGTGGCTGACCCGATGCTGCTGGATCGCCCGGAAGATCTCCGCTGGCTCGACCCGGCGCAAACAAACGCTGGTGCCGGCGACGGCCGGCAGCGTCCAGGGAAAGCGCCAGCCGTTGCAGTGGAACATCGGCAGCGTCCAGAGATAAACGGGATGACGCTGCATCTGGCAGGCCAGTACGTTGCTGAGTGCCCCCTGGTGCGCGCCCCGGTGATGATAGAGCACCCCTTTCGGCCGGCCGGTCGTGCCGGAAGTGTAGTTGAGACTGATCGACTCCCATTCGTCCTCAGGCCAGCGCCAGCGGAACAGCGGGTCGCCCTCAGCCAGCAGCGCCTCATAATCCAACTCGCCGAGCCGCTCGCCGCCGGGTCCGAGTGGATCGACCACATCCACCACCAGTGGCCGGCGCTTGGCCAGCGCCAAAGCCTTGCCGATTACCGGCGCGAACTCAGTGTCGGTAAGCAGCACCTCGGCTTCGCCATGATCGAGAATGTAAGCGATCGTGTCGGCGTCGAGGCGAGTGTTGATGGTGTTGAGCACCGCGCCCGCCATCGGTACGCCATGATGGGCTTCCAGCATGGCGGGAATATTGGGCAGCATCGCCGCCACGGTGGCGCCCGGCGTTATGCCGCGGGCCTGCAGAGCCGAGGCGAGGCGGCGGCAGCGGCGGTCGAATTCACGATAACTGGTGCGCATCGTCCCGTGGATGACGGCCGTGTGGTCCGGATAGACCCTGGCCGCCCAGTCGAGCAGCGATAACGGCGTCAGTGGTACGTGATTGGCCGCTCGCGGCGCCAGATACTTGCTGCCGGACCTGTTCTGCTGTGCCATCGCGACCTCCCGATATGGCTTACCGTTGCAGCCTGAAAACGCTCAGGCCACCGATAAATACTGCTCCTGTACCTTGGGATCGTTGCGGATGGTGTCGGTACTGCCCGCGTACACCACCCTGCCCTTCTGCAAGATGTAACCCCGGCTGGCATGCTTGAGCGCGAACGGTACGCTCTGATCGGTAAACAAAATGGTGGTGGTTTCCGCCAGCCGGTCGATCAGGGCGCCGATCTGCTGGACGATCACCGGCGCCAGGCCCTCGTTCGGCTCGTCCAGCAGCAGCAGCTTCGGCTCGGTAACCAGCGCGCGGGCAATGGCCAGCATCTGCTGCTGGCCGCCGGACAGGGTGGCTCCGTCCTGGTCGCGCAGCTCGGCCAGCATCGGGTACTCGTCGAAGATCCGCTCTAGCGGCCAGCGGCGCTCGCCGGCCGGCCGCGGCGCCATGGCAACTTCCAGGTTCTCCCGCACCGTCAGGCCGGCGAAGATGCGCCGATCCTCCGGTACCAAGCCGATGCCGCGACGGGCAATCCAATGAGCCGGCCGGCCCTGGATCTCCTTGCCCTCAAAACGGACCCGACCCCGTTTTGGCGGCGTCAGGCCCATGATGCTCTTCAGCGTGGTGCTCTTGCCGGCGCCGTTGCGGCCCAGGATGCAGACTACCTCGCCGGCTTTGACTTCCAGACTGACGCCCTGCAGCGCGTGGCTTTCGCCGTAGTAGGTGTGGATTTCTTCGACCAGCAGCATCAGGCGTCTTCCTCCTCGCCCAGATAGGCCTCGCGCACCGCGCGGTTAGCGCGGATTTCCGCCGGCGTCCCTTGCGCCAGCAACCGGCCGCGATGCATCACCACGATCCGGTCAGCCAGATCGAAGACGACATTCATGTCGTGCTCGGTAATCAGAAATGTATAGGTGCTGGCTGCCGCCAGCTCACGGATCAAGCGCGTCACCTGGCGGGTTTCCTCCGGCGTCATGCCGGCGGTGGGCTCGTCCAGCAGCACCAGCCGCGGCCGGGTCGCCAGCACGATGGCAATCTCCAGCAAGCGTTTGTCGCCGTAGCTGAGCACACCGGCCCGCGTGTCCGCCAACTCGGCCAGACCAAGCTGAGCGAGCACCTGCTCGGCTTCCGCGCGCAGCGCCCGATCGCGCGAAGCCACCCGGAACAGCTGCAGGCCCTTGCCGTGCAGCGCGGTAAGCGCCACCTCGACGTTCTGCCGCGCGGTCAACTCGGCGAAGATGTTGGTGATCTGGAAGGAGCGTGAGATGCCCAGCCGGCTGATCCGATGCGGCGGCAGCCCGGTGATGTCTTGTCCCTCGAACGACACACTGCCACCGCTGGGCCGCATGCGGCCGGAAACCATGTTGTAGAAAGTGGTCTTGCCGGCGCCATTGGGACCGATCAGCGCCACTTTTTCTCGCGGCCGCAGTTCCAGGCTTACGTCCTGCACCGCGTGCACACCGCCAAAGGCTTTGCTCAGATTCCGTACGGATAGTATGGGATCGCTCATCGCCGCCTCATCAGCCAGTCCAGGGCCGTGCCCAGAACGCCGCGTCGGAAAAAGATCACCATGACGGCGAGAATAATGCCGAGGAACAACATCCATTGTTCGGTGTAGGTGGTGATCCAGGTTTCCAGCAGGACGAACATGGCGGCGCCAAAGTACGGCCCGAGGAAATAGCCGGCGCCGCCGAGGATGGTCATCAGCACCGGCTGCGCCGACTCGGTCCAGTGCACCATGTCGGGGTTGGCAACCCGGTTGAAGGGCGCGAACAGCCCGCCGGCCAGGCCGGCGAACATGCCGGCGATGGTGAAGCTGAGCAGCCGGTAGCGACGCACGTTAATGCCGCAGAAAGCCACTCGCTCGGCATTCTCGCTGATGGCCCGCAGCAGCAGGCCAAACGGCGAGCGGGTAATCAGGTACAGCAGCAGCGAAGCCAGCACCACCAGCACCAGTACGACCTTGTAATAAACCGCCGGATCGGCGAGCTGCAGGTCCAGCCCCAAGCCGAACTCCCGCAGCGGGAAGCCGGCGACGCCATCGCTGCCGTTGGTGAGGCTGCGCCATTGGTGCACCACGGCATAGGCCATCATGCCGAAGGCGAGGGTCAGCATGGCGAAATAGACTTCGTTCAGCCGTACGCTGAAAAAACCGATCAAGGCGGCCAGTAACGCCGCAGCCAGCATGGCCAGCAGCAGTACCCAGATCAGCGGCAGCTGGAAATGCAGCAACAGCAGCGCCGCCGTGTAGGCCCCCATGCCGAAGAAGGCGGCGTGTCCGAACGACAGCATGCCGGTGTAGCCGAAAATCAAATTGAAGCTGGCGGCGAACAGGCCCATCAGCAGGATTTCGGTTACCACGAAGATATAGAAATACGGCGCGTAACTAGGCAGCCAGAACAAGCCCGCCGCTACCGCCAGCAGCACCAGCGCAACGGTCGCCACGCGCATCAGGCAGCCCTCCTGCCCATCAGGCCCTGCGGCCGCAGCAGCAGCACCAGCGCCATGCCGATATATGGCAGCACCAGATTGAGCTCCGGCAGAAAGCGGCCGCCAAAGGCGTAGATCAGCCCCAGCACCAGAGCGCCGGCCAGGGTTCCGGGGAAGCTGCCAAGGCCGCCGATGACCACCACAATGAACGAGTCGATGATGATCCGATCGCCCATGCCGGGGCTGATCGCCCGCATCGGCGCGGCAATCACGCCAGCCAGCGCCGCCATCCAGGCGCCCAGCGCAAAGACGCTGGTAATCACCAGCGGCACGTTGATGCCGACGGTCTGAGCCATGTCGCGGTCAATGGCCGCCGCCCGGATGACACGGCCGGCGCGGGTCCGGGTGAAGAACAGCCAGAGCGCCAGGCCCACAGTCACGGCGACAGCCATCACAAAGAAGCTGTAAATCGGATAGCTGATGCCGAACGAGGTCATGGCGCCGCGCAGGATCGGCGGCGGCGGCACCACCTGAATACCGGCGCCCCAGATCATCCGCACCACATCGTCGATGATCAGCAGCAGCGCGAAGGTAAGCAGCAGACTATCGGTGACGTGGCGCCCGTACACATGACGCAGCACCAGCCGCTCCAGCACTATTGCCAGGATGGCGACCGCCAGCGGTGCCAGCAGCAGTGCCGGCCAGAACGGCAGCCCACCGCGGCTGACCAGAGTGAAGGTCAGATAAGCCCCGAGCATGTAGAGGCCGCCGTGGGCAAAATTGATGACGCCCAGCACGCCAAAGATGATATTCAGGCCGACTGCGATGACGAACAGCAGCAGGCC
>DASULL010000082.1:0-11496 GCA_036278215.1 Gammaproteobacteria bacterium
CAGCGTCACTGCCACCTTCTCCAGCCCCACGCTTGCCCCCTGCTCCAGGAGGTACTGGGCGGTGTCGAGCTGATTGAGCGCCACCGCGTCCCACAACGCCGTGCTCTCGCCGATGGTCTGGTAGTTGATGTCGGCGCCGTAGCGCAGCAGCAGCTCGACGTAGGGGCGCTTGTGCACTGCCAGCATCAGCAGCGACTGGCTGTTGCTGGCGAGCGTGTTGGGGTTGCCGCCGTGCTGCAGGAAGGCCTCGAGGAAGCGCTCGTCGAAGGCATCGCCGACGACCACCAGGTACAGCAGCGCGGTGCGCTGGCGCGGGTCCTTGTCCCGCACCAGCACGTGGTTCGGGTCGGCGCCCAGGGCGAGCAGCCGCTTGACGCCGGCGAGGTTGCGCTTGGCGAGGGCGATGGCGAGCGGCGTGACGTTGTCTTTCCCCGTGGCATTGACGTCGGCGCCGGCCTGCACCAGCCGGTCGATCTCGGCCACCTCGCCGCGGGCAGCGGCCGCCGCCGCCAGGGCGCCAGCCTGGGGATCGGCAAAGGCGGCGTGCACGGATGCTCCTCCGATTCTCACCTCACTGCCGCAGCCGATCACCGGGATCGCCAGTGCCAGCCAAGCGCTGGCGATCAGCCGGTAGCGCCACGGGTTGCGGTGCTGCTGCATTCATCCTCTCCTCGGTTGGTGGCCCGCAGAGAGTGCCCGAGGCAGGGCACCTCCGCGAAGGCATGGAAACGGCTTTGTTGCCCCCTGCGCCTTCGCGCCCGCCTGACGGCGTGGCGGAAGCAGGGTCGCCGGTGTCGGAGCAACTAAACCTGCCCCTCTTGACCTGCGCTCGGCGGCGCCTGCCGGCGCTAACGTGCCATGGCACCGCGCCAATGGGGCCACGTGGTGCAATCCGGCATTTGCAGTTCAGAAATTATCAGCGCTCGGAAGCGGCCTCTTGCTTGGGCAGCTCCACAACGCGCGCTACCATTTGCGCAGATAGCGCCTTCCCCATGCGCTGATCCAGCAGTTGGGCGTCGCGGGCGAACTGATCCTGCACGCTCACCCGATAAGAAAAGCAATCCGGCATCTCGACGTAAAACTCGCCAAGGTATTGAATCACCCCAGGCTCGACATGAAAGAACACATCGAATTCCTTGTGCGCCGGCTGTTCAAACGACAGGAGCGAGCCAGACGTTGTCAGGCCGTATTCACCCGCATCCCAGGCCTGGACAAAGTGATAGCCAGGCGGGCTGGTGAAAGCATGTTTCATAAAGACATTATCAACTGCCAACAGCCTTAGAACTCTCTTGCCCGTTAGCGTCAGCCCCTCCGCCCCGAGATTAAGCAGCTTCGTCCCGCTACGGCAGCGCGAGTCCAGGCGCGTCGAGTAGACCACCAGCCCTTTATTCTTGTCCTTCCGCCAGTACCCCTTCGCGATCCCCTCGGGGGTTGTAGCGCAGCCAGCAAGAAAAACACAGCAAGCCACTAGAACGACGGCCGGATTCAAGCAACGCCTCTTCACAACATCCTCCAAGTCAGGGAGAACCACCTTCGGCCTATCCCAGGGCTCGCAGTCGTTAATAAAACCGAAAAAGCGACCGCTGCTTGAAGATTGGCCGCCAGCGCTTGCCGCCGTCCTTGCTTTCATACACATCCGCCACGCCGCAGATCACCTGCACGACCCGGCCCGAGTAATCCTCAAGCCGCATCTCCTTGCAGGCGCTGCGCGGCAGGGTGTACTCCTCCCAGCTGTCGCCGCCGGTGCCAAGAAAGAACAGCTTCCCTTTGGTAAATTCGGTGTGTGCCGGGCCAAGGTACACCCCGCGTTCGCTCTCTTGGAGGACTTTGATGTTTTTCGCTTTTTCAGGAAGCCAGATGGCGCGATAGGCCGCGGTCTCGTAATCGGCGTACAGCAGCTTGCCCGCTTTGCCATTGGCTCCGCGCTGAAAGACGTAGAACCCGCGCTGGCCAGGGACGAACTCGAAGCTGTGCAGCACCGCCGGGTCAAAGCTGCCTCTCTTTATCGGCTGCGGCAGCAGCGCGCCGGAGAACTGGCTCCAGCTCGCTCCGCCATCGGTCGTGGTGTAGAGCCGCATCCGATCATCGGCGATCACGATGCCCTGCTCGCCGAACACGAACACGCTGTTCACGGTTACCTTGTCCGGCGCCGGCCTTGTCTCGACCAGACCATGGTCGACGTACAGATAGCTGCGCTGACTGAGGGCGCAGGCCGCCCGCGCACCGGACAGGCTGCAGTGCTCAAGGTCACTGACTGTGCCGGGATCCAAGAGGTGCTGGATCGCAAACTCACCGCTTGGCGTCTTTTCGACCGCTGCGATCGTGCCGAGGATGGTGGTGACATAGCGCTCGTTGCCGTACTGGGCTTGCCAGGCGGGCGTAGCAATCTTTTGCAGCGCCAAATGCCAGCGCACGCGACGCAGCAGATCCGGCGACATCGCTGCGGTGTCGTGGATGAACTTCTCCCCGTGCAGCGACGCATACAGCCGCGGATGCCGCTCTTGCAGGAAGGTCTCGATCTCCCCCCTGTTGTCAGCCGACAAGGGTCGGCCCATGACGAACGGGAGCCCCGTCACAGACGGCTCGAACAAAAGCATTCCCAGGTTGGTCGCTTTCCCCCGCTCTATCCTGAAATGTCTGCCGAGGTGAAAGGCCTTGTAATTCGTGCGCCCGGTATAAACTCCAGGAGAATAGCCCCGGACGGCAACCGCTTTGGGCAGCACAATCACGGAGCTGCTCGATGGAACCGGCTTACGGATGCTGGATAAAAAATACTCGCCAGGCGACAAAGAGACGATGAGCGTTCCCGATCGCAGTCCACCAAGATACTCGGTGCCATTGATGAGAGGATCGCCGTCATCAATTTCCGGCGCTGTTTGCGTGGCCACCTGGGCGACAAGCAGCCCGTTCCCGCCGACCTGGTTCGGAATAATGCCTAGGCGAGTGGCACAGCCGGGTAACAGCAAGAGTATTCCCAACGACCCAAGAGCAAAGGTTCCGGCCCGCCTTAACTTCAAAGCAGTTTTCTTTTGAAGCAACCCAAGCATCGCTTCTCCCAGGAGCATTGCCAGCTCCTATGCGGCCTTCAAAAACCCTTTTCGCTGACGATGTTGGCAGAAAAAACAGCGCTGAAAAAGGGCGGCAAAATACAAGCCTGCTGCGGCTTCGACAGACTCTCTACGCCACGCGCTGCTGCGAAGGCCGACGATCTTCGGAAGAGCATGTTGAAGGGAGGGAAATCGGTCTGAGGAGGGATGGCTAAAGAGGAATGTTTCATGCAGCAAGCCGCGCAAAGAGGATCAATACGCATCGGCATAAAGCTTTGGAACATGAATAGTCGAATAAATCTTGGTTTCCAGATCATTCAGGTGAAAAATTTTTTGCGACCTAGCCAAAAAAAAGAATTCAACTCTACCAGCAATCAGCGGCTCCAAAATCTTCGGAGATATCGCAACACCCCCCCCTCTTTTCGGCCTTATCCTCTCAAGAATAGAGACCTCCAGAGGCTTATTGTACTGGCTCTGTGTCGGACCGATATAAGCAGACATATAACCAGTGCTCCCTTCACCAAAGGTAGGCCCCTGATAAGTCAGGACAAGATTATCATTACGATCGAAGCGTGCCGGCAGGCCAGCAATCTCGATCCGCTCGATCGGAATGTTAAACGCGAATGTCTGCCCCCGCGCCACTAGCACCACCGTCACTACCGATCCCGGCGCAGGCAGCACTCCCGCGAACTCATAGCCGACATGCCGCAGCCGCGGGCCGATCGGCAGCACGGCATTGTAGTCCTGGCGGGCGAACGGCTGGCCGTTGAAGCTGATCTGGAAGTCCTCATAGCCGCGGATCTTCTTTGGATCACGCCCAAAGCCCTTCGGCGGCTTGGTAATAAACTCCCCACTAATCTTGAGCTCGTCCCGAGCCTGGTAGTAGGTGGTATTGATATGCAGCCGCATATCCTGCCAGGGGTTGACGAACGGCGAGTAGCCGGCGCAGCCGGCCAACAGCCCAAGGAGGGCGGCCAGCAAGACCACCGCCCGAACATCACGCTTGCATCGTATCATTCGCTCCTCGCTGCCTGTTGCCCCGCGGTACTAATTCCGGCCGCCCAACTGCTTGCTGACAAACACCGACGGCGCCTGGAACATCCAATTCAAGAGACCGGAGAGCTGCCCCGACAGATGGTGGCTGGGCTTGAACTCATACGGTGCACGCAGATAGTCGTAGCCTGAGCCGATCGGCTTGCCCTGCGGGTCCGAATGATAATTATGCAGATAACCACCGGCATCATGGATGATGCCATGATAGCTGATCGCGCTGCCTAACCAGGGGATGCGAGGGAGCACCTCGCGCAGCAGGAAGTTGGAGTTCCCCTTACCGACAATGCCGCCGGTGGGATTAAGCAGCGCGCCGAACGCCGGATTAAGCCCCAGCGCGTCGCCGACGATGGCGCCATAGCGCAGCTGGGTATCGCTAAGCATATATTTACTTAACTTCGGGTCCAGAGGTGCTATGGGGTCTTTCTTATTATTGGTTACTCTGTCCTGGGCCTCCTTCTGCCGAGCCTTGAACTCGCCGTACTGCGCATAAGCAGCTTCTTCCGAGAGGTTGTACACGTCGGCAACCTTGCCAAGCGCTGCCTTTAGCGCATCCTCATCCGGGTTCTCTTGCACCACGACCTGCAAAGCCTCGAGGAGCTCCCCATCTCCCACTCCATCGATCTCTCGCGTCATGTACTCTTCCCGGATTTTTGGATCATGGAGCGGCTTGTGGGCGGCTAGCGCGGCCAGGGCCGCTTCCGGCGACAGCGCCTCCTTGGTAACCACGCCATGGTGATATCCAGCCGGCAGGCCGTCCACGGCTATCTTCTTTAGCCTCTCGAGTGCTTCTTTCGATGTCAGCCCATCGGCACGCAGCACGGCATAGGCCTGGTGATCGGTGTCGGACAGCTCGGCCAGGTACTGCCGCGCCGCCGCCTCCTCGCCCCACTCCTTCATTCCGGAGCCGATCACCTCACCTATGTAGTTACCGAAGAAGTCGAGTGCGGCATCCTCACCAAAACGGTCTCCCACCACCAGCGACAAAGTGGTAGCGATGACCGCTTCCCGTGCCACCGTGCCCCATTCGATACCGCCCCGGGTATCGATCAAGTCGCGCCCGCCGATGGTGCCGCCGATGGCGGCGGCGGCGAAGTGCACCCAGTGCAGGGTATTTTCATTGTCGCGAATCGAGGCCTCCAGCACCGACAGCCCAGCGCCGACCATCCCCTTGTGCTTGCTCGCCTTCTCCAGCACCTCGGCGGTCTTGCCCCACTCACCCGCCTTAGCCAACCCCGCCGCCCCCGGCGCCATCGCCATCAGGATGCCGGAGACGTTGGTGATCTTGCCGTCGTTCTCGATCAGTTGCACGCCAGCCTGGGTGGCCCCCTGCACCAGCGCTTCCTTGCCGGCGCTTAAGCTCTCTGCCCAGCTGCCGATGCCGCTTGCTACGGCAGTCAGGGCGAAGCTCGTCCCCATCTTGCGCATGCCCTTCCAGTCGTAGCCTTCCTGCAAGTCGGCGGCGATAGCAAGGGTCTGGGTGAGGTAGCTAGTGGCGAAGCCGGTGGCAAAGCCCATGGCCGCCACCGCGGCGAAGCCGACCGCATAGCCGACCGCAGTGCCCAAGGTGGTCCCCAGCGCTGCTCCCAGGGCGCTGCCCGCCACTTGGCCGGCGATCTGCCCGACCAGCGGCCCGGCGACCGTAGCGATCCAGATGGCCACTACCACGATGGCGATGACGATCACCACCTGCACCAGCTTCTGGTACCACTTTTTCTTTTTCTGCTGGACTTTCGCCTCGGGGCTGGTGGCGCCGATGATCTCGCTCTCGCGGTAAAGGGCGTGGCTGTCGTGGGCGTTGACGCTGTTGGCGACCACGTTCGGGATGGTGAGAGAGCGCCCGGCGGTGAGCGGCTCGTCGCCGCTCAAGTGGTTGGCGTCGGCGAGCAGGTACCAGTAGTGGCTGGAGCCGAAGTAGGCCTGGGCGAGGCTGGCGAGCGTGTCGCCCTCACGCACCACGTGCCGGCTGACGCTGCCGCCGGGCAGGCCATCGGTGCCGCCGATGGCTTGGTAGGCGTAGTCGCTGGTGAGCCGCACATCGCTGTCGCTGGTGTCGACCAGGTCGAGGTAGACGCTCAAGATGAGCTCAGTACCGGCGGCAATCGCGCCGTCGTCGGCGGGCAGCAGACCAGCCAGATGCGCCACCAGCCGGGCCTGGGTGGCAGTGCTGAGGTCGCTGAAGCGGGCACTCTGACTGCCGCGGTTGCCGTACCAGGAGTCAGCGTCCAGATCGTCGAGCGCAGCAGCGAGGCTCTGCGGCTGGGCGTAGAGCCGCGTGGCCAGCTGGCGGGCGGTGGCCTCGCGGTCGATGCTGCCGTCAGCGGCGTGAACGATGTCCTCGGCAGTCAGCAGCACCCCGCCATAGCGCGGTACTTGGTAAGGCATGCCCCATTCGGGGTCGTAGTAGGTATCGTGGCCAAGCAACCGCCGGTCGGCGTCGCGCACCACCAGGGTCTTGAACTGCAGAGCGCGGGTAGCGGCGAGATCGGCCACCGGCTGGCCGTTGATGTAGACGTAGCTCTGCAGCTCGATCGGGCTGTTGGCCTGATGCGCCCCGCCAGCGAACCCATGAACGTTCCACATACCACCGTTTTCGATGGCGTATAGCTCGGCCTGCTGCATGTGGGCGGCGGCGTCGGCTTCGCTGATCCCGAGTCGGAAGGCGTGCCGGGCGATTTGGGTGGTGCGCGCCTGCGGGTCGTCGTAGCCGTACAGATACTCGGCCCGGCTGACCGCGCTGGCCTGATCGGTGCGGCTGAGGATGTGGCCGTCGTTGTCGTAGCGGAAGTAGGCCACCGTGTCCGGCTTGTTCTTCTTGCTTGAGCCGCGGTTGAGCGTCACAAGCTGGCCGTTCACGTCGTAGCTGAAGCGGGTGGTGCCGGTCATGCCGCGCGCTTTCTTCACCCAGCTGTTATGCAGGCTCTTGGTCTGCGTCTCGTAGCGCACGTCGACCTTGGTGACCTCGTCGAAGCGGTAGTTATCCGCACTGACCGTGGTGACGGCGAGGTTGCCGGCACGGTCGTACACCAGTCGGCTGGTGGTGGTCTGCCACTTGTTGTCGTCGCCCTTGGCGTAGCTCTTCGTCTCCATTGCCCGGCCGGCAGTGTCGTAGACGCTCTGCGTGTAGGCGCCGTCGGCCTGACGATGGAGGATGCTGTTGCCCAGCGCGTCGTAGTCCCAGGTCTCGCTGGTGTCGCTGCCCTGGACCTGCGCCCGCTGCACCCGCCCGCCCAGATCGTAGTGGTAGTCGATCACCGTGCCGTTGCGGGCGATCTGGATGCGATTACCAAATCCGTCGTAGCCGATGCTGTCGATCAGCTCGCCCTGCTCGCCGGCCTTCGGATCGAAGGCCGAGAGCATGCGGTTGGCACCATCGAAGCGGTAGACGTGGGTGGTGTCGCGCGAGCTGCCGTCGTCGCGCCCGTGCAGGGTCCGCTGGGCGACCCGGTTGCCGGCGGCATCGTAGGAGTGCTGCAGCGTCAGCGTCTCGCCAGCCACGCTGCGGTTGTGCAGGTCGAACTCGGTGCTGACCTCGATGAGCCAGCCGCGCTCGTTGTAGTCGAGCGTCTGGCGGCGAATTTCCTCGCCGTTGAGGGTCAACGTTTCGCTGGTGCGGTTACCGCGCAGGTCGTAGCCGTACTCGGAAGTCTGGCTGCCGTCGACCATCCGCTTGGTGAGGCGGTGCAGCCGGTCGGCGTCGTCGTAGACGAACTCGTCGTCGCGGCCGAAGCTGTCGGTAATGCGGATGCTGCGGCCCAACCAGTCGTAGGCGGTCTCCTCGGTGTACTGTTGCACACCGGCGCTGGTGGTATAGAGCTTGCTGCCCTGATCGTAGGGAATCGCCCCCCCCCCGAACGGGAGCTTACGAATAGCCGGCAGCGGCACCGATCTCACCTGCACCGTCGGTAGCTTCACCTCCTTGCTGAGCACTTGGCCGAAGGCGCCGATCTTGTAGGTGGTCACCCGGCCGTTGCCGTCGCGCTCCGATACGATGTTGCCGTAGGCGTCGTAGGCGGTGCTCCACACATTACCGAGGCGATCGGTGCGGCGGATCATCTGATTCTCGCCGTCGTACCGGTAGTGTTCGGTGTACTTGGCAAGCAGCTGCGCTTTTTGCGCCTCGCTGAGTTCGGCCGCATCCGCCGGGAAACCGAGCCGCTCCCGCGTCTGCCGTGCCCACTCGGCCACTTCCTCCGGCAGCTCGCTCGCCGCCATCACCAAGGCATGGCCGTTGGCGTCCGTCTCGGCGAGCACGTTGCCGTCAAGGTCGTAGCGGCGGGTAGTGATCAGGCCCAAGGCGTCTTTCATCCAGACTTGCTGGTCGAAGACGTCGTAGCGCGCCTCCAGGGTGCGGACCGAGTCGGCGGTACCAGCCGGTTTGGTGAGATCGGTTTCGCGGCGCAGCACGAGCCGGCCAAAGTGATCGTACTGGTAGTCAGTACGCAGTCCGCTCTTGCCCCAGCCGCCGCTGACTTCGCCCTGAGCATCCCACTGGCTGACCAGCCGGTTGGCGGCGTCGTAGTGGAAGCGCTCGCGGTAGCCGCGCTCGTTGGTAGCGGTGCTGCGATTGCCCGCCTTGTCGTAGGTGAAGGTTTGGCTGACGCTGCCGTGCTCCGGCGTCAGCTCGCCCGCAGCGTTGGGCTGAAAGTACTGGAATGGCCCGAAGGTGACCGAGGTGAGGCGGTCGTAGGCATCATAGGTATAGGTGGTGCGCAGCTCTTCGCCGGCGACGCCTTTGGCGATGGTTTCGGCCGTTTTGTTGCCGTAGCGGTCGTATTGCCACTCGCTGGTGAGTTCGCCCGGTTCGTTGGTGAGTTCACCATAAGCGCGGGAGTGCGCCGTCTCGCGGATCGTGTTGCCGGCAGCATCGTAGGCGCGAGAGATAATTCGCAGCGTATCCTCGCCCCGCTGGTGGGCTTCTTGCGCTTTGGCGAAGCTGTGCTCCAGCTCAGCCAGAGCCGGCCGCTCGGCGCGGTTCTGGATCTGCTCGAGGAAGGTACCGCTGCTGGCGTCGTACAGCTTGAAGCGGGCTTCCCGCACGACGTTGCCTTGGGCGTCGTAGTCGTAACGGGTCCAGACGCCGCCGTCCTCGTTGGAATACAGCTTGCGACCGTTAGCGTCGTACAGTGTGTGTACGTTGTCGGCGCTGACGGTACTGTCGCCGGCCAGCAGCTCGACCGCGACCTCTTGCGGCTGCGCCTCGGCGGTCTGCCAGTAAGCACGCGGGCTGCGCACACCGGCCATAGCGCTGATTTCGGCATCGAGCAGCTGCAATGGCGCGACCACCACATGGCCGCTGAACTCGGCCAAGATACCGCCCGCTTGCCCAGTTGCCAGCTTGCGAATGACCAGATCGAAGCTGCCCGGCGGCAGCGCGGTCAAATCTAGCTGACCGTCGTCACCGAACACGAGCACGTGTTCACTGCCATCGGCGTCACGGGCCACGGCATCGAGCCGCTCGCCTTCGTTCAGCGGCCACAGCCCTTCCAGCGTCAGCCGATTGTCATCGAGCTGGTAAGTCAGTGCAGGATAGGTGCGAACGTTGCCGTTGATGTCGTTGAGCAGCCGCTCGATGGTCTCTGTGACTGCGGTCTCTTCACCGGTTTCCGGATCGATTTCGGTGTGAGTAATCGTCTCTGTGCGGGTTTTGATCAGCTGGAAGCTATAGTCGCCAGCCAGCAGCTCGGACAGGTTGGCGTAGCCGAGCACCATGGAGAGCTGGCGCGCCTGACCGGTAGCACGATCGGTGGCGATGAATTGCACTCGCTCGCCGTAATTCAGCGGGAACAGCTCGGGGAAGCGCAACAGTCCGCCGTCGACGCTATATGTCACCGCGCTGCCCGGCTGCTGCAGGTCGACCAAGCCGGTTACAGTCGGGCTTTGCAGCAAGCGCTCGACCGAGGCCGGCTCGCGCAGGCGGAAGTTGCCGTAGCTGATCCGCTCCTCGCCATCGACTCTGACCGGCGCCCGGAACTCATAGTCGCCTTCCGGCAGCCCCAGCACGTCGATCGCTAGACCATGCACGGCCGAGGCCGGCAGTTCCAGCCAATCGTCTACGCTGCCCTGCGGGCGGTAGAAGAAACTCGACTGCTCGACCGGCGCATCGGCCGACAGATCCGGGAACTGCAGATACAGCCGCTGGTACTGCCGGTCGGCGTTGGCAAGATTCTCCACCTCGATGGCCGGCCCGCGCACGATGGCATCGTCCGGATCGACATAGAAGAAATGCAGGCTGTATGGCCCTTCGAGCATTCGCTCGAAGGTAAAGCTCAGGCGGCCGTCTGGGCCCAGGCTCAGTTCTTCGTATTCGGGCTCATCGCCCTCGCCGAACTCGTCCAGGCGCTGATAGCCGACATAGGCTGTGTAGCCTCTGACGTCACGGCTCTCGCCGGTGTCCGGGTCTACCTCCGTTTCGGTATAACTGCCGACCTGGTCGAGCGGCAGGCTCCAATACACCGTAACGTCGTAGATGCCGCTATCGTTGGTCGGGGTCGCCGTAACCTGGCCGTCGAACCGATGCAGCGCCTGCTGTTGCTGGATCGCCTCCGGCGCGGTGACATGAGCAACGCCGGCGCCATCGGTCCAGCGGATTTGGTATAGCGCGGCCTGCGCGTCGGCAAAGCGCACGGTCGCGCGGTAACTGCCGTCGGCCTCGCGTATGGGCGTGAAGCTGGTGGCATCGGCGAGGTTTAGCCGATCGCCGCTCAGACCGCCGACAATGACGCTGACATCCCGCGCCCCAGGCGGCAGGGCAAAGGCAATATCGGACTGATAGCCGCTATCGGCCGCCTGCAGACCGGAGACGGTGACGCCCTGGGTCGCCTGCGCCGTGCGGAAGGTGTGGGTGCTGGTGGTGAGCCGGTAACCGAAGGCATCGCTAATCGCGAGGCGGTACTCATACAGCGTGTCCGCTGCCAGCCCGGCGATCTCCAGGCTGTGGTCGAGGCCGTAATCGCCTTCGAGACCGAAGCTCTGCCACTCGTCGGTACTGCCAGCGCGACGTACCTGGACGACGCCATCGGTGGCGTGATCGGTACGCCACTCCAAAGTAGCGCCTTCCGAGGACACCTGGACACGGTTGATCACATTGTCGATCAGGCGCGGCGCGTGCCAGCCGCCGGCCTGCCGGCCGATGGCGTTATTCAGAGCGTCATAGCTAGTGAACGTCAGCCCGCCGGACGGGTTGACCGTGCCGATCAACCGATTCAGACCGTCGTAGAACATCTGGCTGATGTGGCCACGAGTGCCGACGATACGCGCCTGGTTGCCGTTGGCGTCGTAGCCAAAATGGATGACGCGATCGCCGTCGGTGCTCGAATCGCCACGCTGGATCTCGGCCGTCAGCCGGCCAAGGCGGTCGTACTCGAACTCGATGATCTGATCGCGCTCGAGATCGGTG